>NZ_JBEXHY010000099.1:0-20242 GCF_040608295.1 Micromonospora sp. NPDC005197
ATCACCTTGCTCGACACAAGCTGATCTATCAGAAGTCCCGTTCGCGTCTCCAAAGCCCTTGACTCAAGTCCCGATCGCCAAACGCAACAGCGTTGACTTCCTGGATCGAGCGCGATCTTGCGGGCGGCGGGCGGCGGGCACACGGCCGGGACGGCCGTGTGGGAAGCACGGGGGCGCGTGGGCCGCGCGTCGATGACACGGTGCGCGCGGGCGGCGTTGGCGCGGGCCCTGCGGGCCAAACCGGCCTACGGGGGCCGTGGGCTGGGGACGGGTGCGGGTGGGCTTGGCGGGGAGGCTCGTGATCCGGTTGACTGGTCGGGTGCTGAGGGTGGGTTTGACCGGCGGAATCGGGTCGGGCAAGAGCGCGGTGGCCGCGCGGCTGGTGGAGTTGGGCGCGGTGCTCGTCGACGCGGACCAGATTGCCCGGGAGGTCGTCGCGCCGGGCACGGAGGGCCTCGCGGAGATCGTCGCCACCTTCTCGGAGAAGGTGCTGGGCGCCGACGGCGCGCTGGATCGCGCCGCGTTGGGCGCCGTGGTGTTCTCCGACGAGGCCGCCCGCCGCCGGTTGGAGGCGATCACCCATCCCCGGGTGCGGGCGCGTACGGCCGAGCTGGTCGCCGCGGCGGCACCGGACGCGATCGTGGTCAACGACGTACCGCTGCTGGTGGAGGTGGGGCTCGCGCCGACGTACCACCTGGTGGTCGTGGTGCAGACGGCCGTGCCGACCCGGCTGGAGCGGCTGATGCGCGACCGGGGGATGGACCGCGCGGAGGCCGAGCGGCGGATTGCCGCGCAGGCCGACGACGCCCGTCGGCGTGCCGCGGCGGACGTGGTGTTGACCAATGACGGCAGTCTGGTGGCGCTGCACGCCGCGGTGGATTCGCTGTGGCGGCAGCGGCTGCGACCCTACGAGCACAACCTGCGGCAGCGGCGGGTCGTGCCGCTGCCGAGCCGCGGCGACGGGGTGGATGCGGATCCGAGCTGGCCCGAGCAGTACGCGCGGCTGGCCGCCCGGATCCGTCACGCGCTGGCCCCGGCGGATCTGCGGATCGACCACATCGGTGCGACCGCGGTACCCGGGCTCGCCGCCGACGACGTCATCGACGTGCAGGTGGCCGTGCCCAGCATCGCCGACGCCGACGGGCCGCTGGCCGACCGGCTGGCGAACGCGGGGTTTCCCCGCGTGCCGGGGCACTGGTGGGACGATCCGCGCCCGGCCGGCCGAGGTCGGTGGGAGAAGCGGCTGCACGGCAGCGCCGACCCGGATCGCCCGGTGCGCCTGCACGTGCGGGAGGCCGAGTCGCCCGGCTGGCGGTATGCGCTGCTCATGCGTGACCACCTCCGCGCCGATCCGGATCAGCGGGGCAGGTACCTGCTGTTCAAGCGGGATCTGGTCGACGCGGCGCCGCACGTCGGTGGCTCCGGCACGGCCCGCGATCCCTGGTTCGACGAGGAGTACCTGCGGGCCGAGCAGTGGGCCGCGCGGACCGGCTGGCGACCCTGAGAGCCGTGCCACCACACCCGAGTGCGTGTGGTCAGCGTGCTCCGGGTCGGGGCGGTCGGCTCGGTGCTGTGGCGCGCGGCGGCGGGCTGAGGCGGGGCACCACGGCGGGGCTGAGGTCCACCTGCGCCCACGCGCCGGGGCCGGTGTGCAGTTCCACCCGGCGCAGCGACCCGTCGCGGTCGATCCAGTAGCGCAGGCGCGCGTCGGCCGTGCGAAGTTCCACGACGTCCACGGTCCGTCCGGCGGCGAGGTCCTCGCGTACCCGCACGGCCGCGCCGCGCCGCGTCACCGGTCCGGCGGCGGCCACTGCGGCGTCGACCAGCAGATCGAGGTCGTCGCGGGGGGACCGGGTGGGCCGCCACGACCCGGCCGGGACCGGAAACGGCGGCCGGCCCGGGGCCTCGGCGGTGCCACCGCCACCGGTCTCGGCCGGCACGTCCGTCCGGGACAGGCCGGCGGCGTCGCGGTGCAGCAGGGTCCGGCGGCCCGGTACGCCCAGGTCGGCGACCGCCACGTACGCGGTGCGGGCGGCCCAGCTCAACCAGCCGGCACCCCGCAGGTTGGTGTCCGTGCCCACCGGCGCGGTCAGCGTCAGCGTGGCACCGCCCTGGCCGCGCAGCCGGGCGGCCAGCCGGTCCAGCCGGCGCTGCTCCGCGTCCGTGAGCGCGCGGGGCAGCCCGGGTCGGCCGCCGAGCGCGTCGACCGGGCGCAGCGTGGGACGGTCGATCCGGTTGAGGAGGACCGTGACCGGCCCGACGCCGGGCAACCGGGTCACCAGTTTGTGCAGTCGGCCGTCCCGGTCGAGCCAGTAGCGGGTCGACCCGTCCGAACCGGTCGCCGCCGTGCCGCCCGTCGCGGCGCTGCCGGGGCTGGGTGGGGTCGCGGTGGGCAGCGGCGCCTGCAGGACGTCGACCGGCCCGGCCGCGACCACGTCCCGGGCGACCCAGCGGGCGTCGCCGCCGTCCATCGCCGGGGACGGGTCCGGCCGGTCGGCGGCGAGGCCGAGGAGCAGGTCGAGGACCGGTGCCAGGCCCGCGCCGGGCGTCAGGTGGTGCAGGCGCCAGCGGTCCGCCGGTGGCACCAGAGGCGGCGCGGCCGGGGTGGGCACGGCCGCCGGGTCCGGTCGGGTGACCAGCACCGACCCGGCGCTCTGCAGCAGGCCACGCTCGGCCCCCGCCCCAGGCCCGCCCACATCCAGGTAGAGCAGGGGCCGCGACCAGTCCACCCACCCCACCAGTTCGGTACGGGTGGCGCCGGCGCCGACCGTGACCTGGACGCCGGCGCGCAGGTCCCGAAGGTTGGTGACCCGCATGGCGGCCAGCCGCTCGGCCTCGGAGAGGGTCAGCGGTCGGGCCGGAGCGGGTGGGTCGGGAGTCCAGCTCAGCAGCCCGGCCACCAGCGCCGTCGCGGACGTCACAGCGGTCAGGGCGAGCAGCAGCAGCACCGTACGCCGACGACGGCCAGCTCGGGAGGGTCGGGCGCTGCCGGTGTCGGGGGCGGCCGTCTCGCGCGGGTGCCCGTCGGGGTCGGAGGACGGCCCGCCGGCGCGGACTGCGTTGCCAGCGCGGGTGGTGCTGGGGGAGGGGCCGCGCGCCGGGGCCGGAGAGGTGTCCACGGATGTGAAACGGGCGGGACGGCACGGGGTGACGAGCTGGGGGTGACGAGCTGGGGGTGACGAGCTGGGGGTGACGAGCTGGGGGTGACGAGCTGGGGGTGACGAGCTGGGGGTGACGAGCTGAGGTGACGCGGCAGGGGGTGATGCGGCAGGGGCGCTCGCGGCGGCCGGTCTGCGCCTCGAGCGCGACCACACGGGTGCGCACGCCGGACGAGCCGGGTGCTGCGACCGCTGTGCCGGGGGCGGCCGGCCGTGATGACGGCCTGGCCTCCGGCCCGGTCGGCCGCCGCGAGCGGCCTACATGAAGAGGGTAGCCCCGGTGACATGGGCCACACAATGGGAATATCGAAGCCGATCACGCACCATGCGCGACGGCCGAACCTGTCGGACCTGCGGCGTACCGTTGAGGTCATGGCGCTCGACATTCCCCGGCTCGACGGCCGCTTCCAGGTCGTCAGTGAATTCCAGCCGGCCGGCGACCAGCCGGCCGCCATCGACGACCTTGAGCGCCGGGTGCGGCGCGGCGACCGCAACACGGTGCTGCTCGGCGCGACCGGCACCGGCAAGAGCGCCACCACCGCGTGGCTGATCGAGCGGCTGCAGCGCCCCACCCTGGTGCTCGCCCCGAACAAGACGCTCTGCGCGCAGCTGGCCAAGGAGTTCAGCGAGCTGCTGCCGCACAACGCGGTCGAATACTTCGTCTCGTACTACGACTACTACCAGCCCGAGGCGTACATTCCGCAGACCGACACCTACATCGAGAAGGACTCCTCGATCAACGAGGAGGTCGAGCGGCTGCGGCACTCGGCGACGATGTCGCTGCTCACCCGCCGCGACGTGATCGTGGTGGCGACCGTCTCGGCGATCTACGGTCTGGGCACCCCGGAGGAATATCTCAACCGGGCGGTCCGGGTCGAGGTCGGGCAGGATCTCGACCGCGACCAGCTGCTGCGCCGACTGGTCGACATCCAGTACACCCGCAACGACATGGCCTTCCAGCGGGGCACCTTCCGGGTCCGCGGCGACACGCTGGAGATCATCCCGGCGTACGAGGAGCTGGCGGTCCGCATCGAGCTGTTCGGCGACGAGGTGGAGAAGCTCTACTACCTCAACCCGTTGACCGGTGACGTGGTCCGTGAGGTCGACCAGCTGGTGATCTTCCCGGCGACGCACTACGCGGCCGGCCCGGAGCGGATGGAGCGGGCGATCCGCGACATCGAGGCGGAGCTGGCCGAGCGGCTGGCCGAGCTGGAGCGCCAGGGCAAGCTGCTGGAGGCGCAGCGGCTGCGGATGCGCACCACGTACGACATCGAGATGATGCGGCAGGTGGGCTTCTGCTCCGGCATCGAGAACTACTCGATGCACATGGACGGGCGGCTGCCCGGCAGCCCGCCGCACGCCCTGCTCGACTACTTCCCGGACGACTTCCTCACCGTGGTCGACGAGTCGCACGTGACGATCCCGCAGATCGGCGGCATGTACGAGGGTGACGCCTCTCGCAAGCGGATGCTCATCGACCACGGGTTCCGGCTGCCCAGCGCCGCCGACAACCGGCCGCTGCGTTTCGACGAGTTCCTGGAACGGGTCGGCCAGATGGTCTATCTGTCGGCGACCCCGGGCACATGGGAGCTGGAACAGGCCCAGGGTGAGTTCGTCGAGCAGGTCATCCGCCCCACCGGGCTGGTCGACCCGCAGGTCGTGATCAAGCCGACCAAGGGGCAGATCGACGACCTGATGCACGAGATCAAGCTGCGGACCGACCGCGACGAGCGGGTGCTGGTCACCACGCTGACCAAGAAGATGGCCGAGGACCTGTCGGACTACCTCCTGGAAAACGGCGTCCGGGTGCGCTACCTGCACTCGGAGGTCGACACCCTGCGCCGGGTGGAGCTGTTGCGCGAGCTGCGTAAGGGCGAGTACGACGTGTTGGTCGGCATCAACCTGCTCCGCGAGGGTCTGGACCTGCCCGAGGTGTCGCTCGTCGCGATCCTCGACGCCGACAAGGAGGGCTTCCTGCGCAGCGGCCGGTCGCTGATCCAGACCATCGGGCGGGCGGCCCGGAACGTCTCGGGCCAGGTGCACATGTACGCCGACAAGATCACCCCGTCGATGGCGGCGGCGATCGACGAGACCGACAGACGTCGCGCCAAGCAGATCGCGCACAACGAGGCACACGGGATCAGTCCGGAGCCGCTGCGCAAAAAGATCCACGACATTCTGGACGACATCTACCGCGAGGCGGAGGACACCGAAAACTCCCGGGTCGGCGGCGCGGCGCGTCAGCTGTCCCGGGGCAAGGCGCCGGTCAAGGAGACCCGCAGCCGCAGTCGGTCCACCGCCACCACCCCGTCCCGGGAGGGGATGGCCCGCGCCGACCTCGCCCAGCTCATTCAGGAGCTCAACGACCAGATGCTGGCCGCCGCCCGCGAGCTGCAGTTCGAGCTGGCGGCGCGGATCCGCGACGAGGTCGCCGACCTGAAGAAGGAGCTACGCGGCATGGACGCCGCAGGCGTGAAGTGAGGGCGGCCCGGCCGGCGCGGGCCGGGCTGCCCGAACGGCAGATGTGGGGCGTCCTCGCGCGGCCCGCCGGCCGACCGTTCGATTGCGGTGCGCAAGCGAAGTATTGCACTGGGTGATCGTCCTGCGTACGCTCCCTCGATGGGGAGGCCGGGATGCCGTTGCCAACAAGTCCTGTCATTCGACGCGCGCGGCTCGGCGCCGAGCTGCGCCAGTTGCGTCGGCGCGAGGCGCTGACCCTGGAGCAGGTCTGCGACCGGCTGGGCTGGGCGTCGACGTCGAAGCTGTCCCGCATCGAGCTGGGGCAGAGCCGTCCGGATCTCGCCGACGTGCTGGACCTGCTCGACGTCTACCAGGTGCCGGCGTCGGCCCGCGACGCCCTGATCGTGATCGCGCGGGATGCGGCCACCAGCCGCGGCTGGTGGAAGACGCTCGGCGAGATGAGCGAGCGGCAGCGCATCTACGCCGAGTTGGAGGCGGGCGCGGCCGACATCGTCGAGTACCAGCCGGCGGTCGTGCCGGGGCTGCTGCAGACGCCGGCGTACGCCCGCTCGCGGGTCGCCGCCGGCGTTCTGCTCGCGCCGGAGGTCGACGTGGAGGCGGAGGTGCGCGCCCGGGCGCTGCGGCAGGAGGTGCTGCGCCGGGCCGAGCCGCCGCGCTACACGGCGGTGCTCGCCGAGACGGTGTGCGACCCGGCTGACCTGCCGGTCGAGGTCTGGCGTGAGCAGTTGCGGCACCTGGTGGCGGTGACCGGGTTGGCCCACGTGACGGTGCGACTCCTGCCCCGCGGGGCGGCCGGCAGCGGCCTGCACCCGCTCACCCCGTACTCCTGGTATGCCTTCCCCGACCCGGCGGATCCGCGGACGGTGATGCTGGAGGCGTTGACCACCGACGTCCGGCTGGCGACCGTGCTCGACGTCGACCGGTACGAGCGGATGACGGAGGCGCTGCTGGCGGCCGCCCTGTCACCGGAGGAGACGGTCACCGCGCTGGCCCGCCGCGTCGGCGAGTGAGGGCCGATGCGGTGCCGCCCGCGCGGCCCCCGGACCCGGCGCCCCCGAGCCCGTCGGGGCCGGCGACCGGCGCGTGCGCAAGGCACGATAACCGCGGGGTACGACAGTTTCCGTCAGGCCGGTACGTCGTGGAAGTGCTCGACCAACGGTGGCCCGGCGAAGTGCGGGCCGATCAGCGCCCGCCACTGGGCGAACCGTTCGGTGTCCCGGAAGTTCTTCTCGTGCGCCTCGACCGAGTCCCACTCGACCAGCAGCACGAACCGGGTCGGGGACTCGATGCCCCGGGTCATCCGCACCGACCGACAACCGGGCGTCCCGGCGAGCACCGGGTGACCCTGGGCGTACGCGGCGACGAAGGCGTCCTCGTGTCCGGGCAGTACGTCGATCAGCGCGACTTCAAGCACCATGCCGCACAGCCTCCCACGGGCCAGGAGCGCAGGGGCGTGCGGGTGTAGCGGCGTCCACACACTAGCCTCCTAGGACGCCGGAGGGGGTGTGCCGGTATTCCCGGCGACCCGGGTGCGCGCTCACACCCGGTGCCCGGGGTGTGATCACGGCGAGTGGTGGGCAACAATGGTCATCGAGGAGGGGAGTATTCCCCCGCGACGAAGTCGTCAGCACGGACGATCGCCGGCACCTCGGCGTTCGACCCGGCTTCGTCGGTCGCCGTCCCGTTCGCGGGTCGGGGGCGGAAGAGACCTCCGACAGTCACCAGAGTGAGCGACAGCGGCACGCCAGCCCTCATGGGGGCGTACGGTGTGCCCGACGCCGCGTGTCTGCCGGAGGAATGAACGTTGGACGTGTCCGGATTGGTGTGGGCGGGGACCCTCGTCGCACTGACTGCGGTGCTGCTCGTCGACCTGTTGATCATTGGTCGGCGCCCGCACGAGCCGAGCGTGCGCGAGTCGAGTCTCTGGGTCGCCTTCTACGTGGGCCTCGCTCTGCTCTTCGGCGTCGGCGTCTGGCTGACCGCCGGGGCCAGTTCGGCGGGGCAGTTCTACACCGGCTGGCTCACCGAGTACAGCCTCTCGGTGGACAACCTCTTCGTCTTCGTGATCATCATGGCCCGCTTCGGGGTGCCCCGGCAGTACCAGCAGAAGGTGCTGCTCATCGGCATCGTGCTGGCGCTGGTGATGCGCGGTGGCTTCATCGCCGCCGGCGCGGCGTTGATTTCGCAGTTCTCCTGGGTCTTCTACATCTTCGGCGCGTTCCTGATCTACACGGCGATCAACCTGGCCCGCCAGGGTGAGCCGGACGAGGACGAGTTCTCGGAGAACCTGCTGATCCGGTGGAGCCGCCGGGCGCTGCCGATCTCCAAGGGCTACGACGACGCGAAGCTGATGACCCACGAGAACGGGCGTCGGCTGTTCACGCCGATGCTCATCGTGATGATCGCGATCGGCACCACCGACCTGATCTTCGCGCTGGACTCGATCCCGGCGATCTTCGGCATCACGCAGGAGCCGTACCTGGTCTTCACCGCGAACGTCTTCGCGCTGATGGGCCTGCGGCAGCTCTACTTCCTGCTCGGCGGCCTGCTCGACCGGCTGATCTACCTGAGCTACGGGCTGGCCGTCGTGCTGGGCTTCATCGGCGTCAAGCTCGTGCTGGAGGCGCTGGCCGACAACAACCTGCCGTTCATCAACGGCGGGGAGCACGTCGGGTGGGCGCCGCACATCCCGATCTGGCTGTCCCTGCTGGTCATCCTCGGCACGCTGGGCATCGCCACCATCGCCAGCCTGGTCAAGTCCGCCCGGGACCGGCGCCGCGAGCTGGCCGGGGTCCGGCGCTGAATCACCGCCGGTCGGGCCCGAAGAGGGGCCCGACCGGTCAGACCCGGTGGACGCCGACGAGGGTGGCGGCCCGGTCGGCCGGCAGCTGTTCCTCCAGCACCCGTCGCCGCCGGTAGCAGGCGTGCAGCATCCGCCGGTCCGTCGGGTCGTCGGCGACGGCGGTGACGATGCCGATGTGGTGGATCTTGCGGCCGGGGCGGGCGAAGAAATAGAGGTCGCCGGGGCGTTCCGCGCCGAGGGGCAGCGGGGTCGTGGCGACGGCCTGGTCGTCGGCGTCGCGGGGCAGCAGCACGCCGAACCGGCGCCAGGCCAGGTGGACGAGGCCCGAGCAGTCGATGCCGTACGCGGAGAGCCCGCCCCAGATGTAGGCGACGTCCAACAGCCGCTGGGCCACCGCGAGCGCGTCGGCGGCGGTGGGCGGCTCAGTCGGCACCGGGACGAGCTGCCCGTCGGGCAGCCAGAGCGGCGTGGCCTGGCCGGGGACGTGGACTTCTCGCCAGCCGTCGCGGGCCGGGCCGGCCGGGACGAGGCGCGTGCCGACGACGACGCCCGCCAGCGCCACCGGCCCGCCCGGGGCGGCGTGCAGCCCGGTGACTGTGGCGTCCACGACCAGCGGGTCGCCGCTGACGGTGAGATCCACGGTGGTCAGCTGATCGGCGGGGAGCCAGCCCGGGTAGCCGCGGGGATCGAGCTTGGCGGCCGGCTGCTCGACGGCGACGACCCGTGCCCAGCCGTCCGGGCGCAGCTCGTCGATCAGCACCCGTTCGCCGAGCAGGAGCTGGCTCAGCACGCAGTCGCCGACCTGCTGGTCGGTGTCCATGCCGCGAACCCAGGTCGGGATGTCGGCGCCGGCGGTGAGCGCGGGACCGTCGACCGGCCGGACCGCCTCGGGGGAGGACCACAGCGTCGCGACGGCGACCCGGACGATGGCCTCGCGGCCCGGTTGCAGCTCCACGTCAACCCCCAGCTCGTGTCGGCTGTTCAGGGGAACCCTATGAAAGAAACCAACGGTCATCAACCGCGGGCCTGCATCTTTACTTCAGCCAGGCCGGAGATGCCCAGGCCAGGCGCATCCGGCAGCACCACGGTCGGCCCCTCGTAGCGGATTCCCCCCTGGACCGGCGACCAGGCCAGCCACCAGGCGGCGTCCAGGTCGGCGACCGCCGTGGTGCCGTACGCGGCGACCAGGCTCGCCGCCGCGCCGATGCCGACCTGACTCTCCATCATCGACCCGACCACCGTGCCGAGCCCGTGCGCGGTGGCCAGCTCGAGCAGGGTGCGCGCCGGTTGCAGGCCGCCGCACTTGGCCAGCTTGACGTTGACCAGGTCGGCGGCCCGGCGACGGATCACCTCGACCAGGTCGCGGACCCCGAAGACCGCCTCGTCGGCCAGGATCGGCACGGACACCCGGTCGCTGACCCACGCCAGCCCGTCCAGGTCCCAGCGGGCCACCGGCTGCTCGACGAGCTCCACGTCCAGCCCGGCGTCCTCGATGCCACGGATCACCCGGACCGCCTCGCGTGGCGTCCAGCCCTGGTTGGCGTCGAGTCGGATCCGGACCCCGGCGCCGACCGCCGCGCGGACCGCCCGTACCCGGTCCAGGTCGCCGGCCGCGTCCGTGCCGACCTTGAGCTTCAGCACGCCGAAGCCGTCGGCCTGCCGCTGGCGCGCGGCCGCCGCCAGGTCCACCGCGTCGCCCGCGGCGAGGGTGACGTCCGTCGGAACCCGCAGGGTGGTGCCGCCGAGCAACCGCACCAGGGGTACGCCCAGCCGCTGCGCGGCCAGGTCGTGCAGGGCCACGTCCATGGCCGCCTTCGCCGCCTCGTTGCCGACCACCGCGCGCTGCACCTCGGCGCAGCGGGCCACCAGGTCGTCCGGGTCACGTCCGGTGAGCAGCGGGCCGAGCAGTTCGCGTACGCACGCCTGCGCGCCGGCGACCGACGCTCCGGTGACCTGCCACACCTGCGGCGCCTCGCCGAAGCCTGACCGACCGTCGGCATCGACCAGTTCGACGATCAGGGTGTCCACGGTGGTGGTACTTCGCAGCGCGGTGACGAACGGGGTGTGTAAGGGGGCAGAAACCCGGTGGGTGCGTACCGCCGAGATCGTCATGTGGGGCACCCTATACGCAGGCACGCGGCGAGAGGGGACACCGGATGGTCGTGCGGGACTGGGAGCTGGTGGGCGCGCCGAACGCCCGTGACCTGGGCGGGCTGCGCGGCGTCGACGGCCGGAAGGTGCGCGCCGGACGGCTGATCCGCACTCCGGCGCTGGGTCGGCTCACCGACGAGGATCTGCCGGTGCTCGCGAAGCTGGGGCCGGCCTGCGTGCTCGACCTGCGCGCCGCCGCGGAGATCGCACTCGCCCCGACCGATCGGCTGGCCGGCGAGCCGCGGGTCGTGCACCTGCCGGTGCACGACCCGGAGCACCCGGTCTTCACGTACGTCTCGGCGGTGCTGCTCGGCCACGACCTCGACGCGTACGCGGAGCTGGCCCGGCAGGGCACGGCGGGAGCGACGGCCGAGATCTACCGATGGTTCGTCACCGGCGAGTCGGCCCGGGTCAACTTCGGCGCTGCGGTGCGGCTGGCCGCCCGGTCGGAGAACCTGCCGCTGCTCTACCACTGCTCCGCCGGCAAGGACCGCACCGGCTGGCTCACCGTCATCCTGCTCACCGCGCTCGGTGTGGACGAGGCCGCGATCCGCGCCGAGTACCTGCGCAACAACGCGCTGACCGACAGCCTCCGCGCGGTGATCATCGAGGCGATGCGACGCCGGCAGCCCGGCCTGGACGTCGACGCGGTGCTGCCGGTGCTGGAGGTTCGCGCCGAGTACCTCGACGCCGCCTACCAGGAGGTGCGCCGGGTGCACGGCTCGTTCGACGGCTACCTGCGCGACGGGTTGGGGCTGACCGACGAGGTCCTCACGGCGCTGCAGGCGCAACTGCTGGAGTGACCGCCACGCCGGGCGGCACGTCGGCGCGGGCGACCCGCCCGATGACGATCAACGCCTGGCCGGCCGCGTACGTCGCCATCACGAGCACCGGCGCGCCGGGCGGCTGGGCCACGTCGGCCACCCCGGCGGCGATCAGCAGATCGGAGCCGAGGAACAGCGCGGCGCCCACACCGACCCGCCAGCCCTGGGTCACGGCGGTGGTGGCCATCGCCGCGAGCGCGACGGCGTAGCCGGCCACCGGCACGGCCAGCCCGGCCTCGGTCAGCCCCGCCCACATCCAGGCCAGCGCGGCGACGGTCAGCACCGCGTACACCAGCGGCATTGCGACCAGCGGCGGACGACGCAGCCGCGTCGCGGCGCCGTGCCGGGTGAAGGCCACGAGGTAGCAGACGTGGGCGGCGAGGAAGCAGACCATGCCGGCCATGAACCAGCCGGTGCCGGAGGCCAGCAGCGCCACGTCGCCGGCCGTGGAGCAGGCCAACGCGGCGAGCACCAGCCGGTCCGGCCGGGCGCCGCGTTCGGTGGCCGCCCGCCAGAGGTACGCGGCCAGCAGCGGCATCAGCAGCGGCTTGGTGAGCAGCTCGGCCACTCCACTGTCGACGGCGTTGGCCACCAGGTTCGCCGCCGTCACGACCAGGAAGACGACGAGCAGGGTACGGCTGCGAGGCATCAGCGGCTCCGAGGTGGGGGTGGCAGCAGCCTAGCCGGATCGGCGGGCGCCGGCCTCAGAGCCGGTGGCGGGCGGCCCAGACCTGCGCCGAGACGTGCGCGATCAGGCGGCAGGCGTCGTCGACGACTCCCTCGTCGCTGTCGGCCAGGTCGGTGGTGGTGCACACGGCGATGACGTACGGCGGGGCGTCGTCGGGCAGCACCACGCCGACGCTGTGGCGCACGCCGCGCACCCAGCCGTTCTTGAGCGCGACGCGGGTGCCCTCGGGCAGGCCGGCGGCCAGGTCCTCGCGGTGCTCCTGGGCGAGCAGCACGTCCAGCATGGCGGCGCAGCCGGCCGGCGAGGCGAGGCGGCCGGGAGTCGTGGCGCCGCTGGTCAGCGCGCCCAGCAGGGCGGCCAGGTCGGCGGCGGTGACGGTGTTGGTGATGCCGGCCTCGCGGGCGGCGAAGTCCTCGATGCCCCGGCCGGTGACGCTGTTGCGGGCGCCGGCGAGCCTCCACACCTCGGCCACCGCGGGCAACCCGACGTGCCCGATGACCAGGTTGGTGGCCAGGTTGCTGGACCGCACGATCATCCGCTCGGCGAGCCAGCGCAGGGGCGCGGTGCCGCCGAGCCGGTCCCACACGGCGTCGTCGTTGTCGTAGTGCTGGGCGCAGGAGAAGCGGGGCGCGCCGGGTTGAGCCGAGTCGAACTCGTTGACCACCGGGACGTCGGCGTCCAGCTCCAGCGTGCCCGCCTCGGCGGCGCGGTGCAGCGCGGTCAGCACCCCCACCTTCATGGTGCTGGCGGCGTAGTGGCCGGCGTCGGCGTGGCGGGTCCAGGTCGGGGGCGCGTCGAGTCGACCCACGTACGCCGAGACGGTGCCCGGCACCCTTTCCAGATGGGCGTCGAGATCATCCCAGGTCATGCCGGTGACCGTAGCTGATCACGGGGCGGGCGGGCCCGCGTACCCCCGCCGGAAAACGGACGGGCGCGCCGGCCGCAAGCGGCCGACGCGCCCGGTGCCGGGTGCTGGTGTCCTCAGCCGGCGTGCTTGCGGCGGGCGGCGGCCCGACCGCGCTGCTGCTGGTCGAGCACCACCTTGCGGATGCGCACCGCGGTCGGGGTGACCTCGACGCACTCGTCCTCGCGGCAGAACTCCAGCGCCTGCTCCAGCGAGAGCTTGCGCGGCGGGATCAGCTTCTCGGTCTCGTCGGAGGTCGAGGCCCGCATGTTGGTGAGCTTCTTCTCCTTGGTGATGTTGACGTCCATGTCGTCGGAGCGCGAGTTCTCCCCGACGATCATGCCCTCGTACACCTCGGTGGTCGGGTCGACGAAGAGCTGGCCGCGCTCCTGCAGGTTGATCATCGCGAAGGCGGTGACCGCGCCGGCCCGGTCGGCGACCAGCGAACCGTTGTTGCGGGTGCGCAGCTCGCCGAACCACGGCTCGTACGACTCGAAGACGTGGTGCAGGATGCCGGTGCCCCGGGTGTCGGTGAGGAACTCGGTGCGGAAGCCGATCAGGCCGCGCGCCGGGACCAGCCACTCCATCCGGATCCAGCCGGTGCCGTGGTTGACCAGCTGCTCCATCCGGCCCTTACGGGTCGCGAGGAGCTGGGTGATCGCGCCCAGGTACTCCTCGGGCGCGTCGATGGTCAACCGCTCGACCGGCTCGCAGGTCCTGCCGTCGATCTCCTTGGTGACGACCTGCGGCTTGCCGACGGTCAGCTCGTAGCTCTCCCGGCGCATCTGCTCGACCAGGATGGCCAGCGCCAGCTCACCACGGCCCTGCACCTCCCAGGCGTCCGGTCGCTCGGTGGGCAGCACCCGCAGCGACACGTTGCCGACCAGCTCCTTGTCGAGCCGGTCCTTGACCATCCGCGCGGTGACCTTGGAGCCCTTGACCCGGCCCACCAGCGGTGACGTGTTGGTGCCGATCGTCATCGAGATGGCCGGCTCGTCGACGGTGATCAGCGGCAGCGCGACCGGGTTCTCCGCGTCGGCGAGGGTCTCGCCGATCATGATGTCGGAGATGCCGGCGACCGCGATGATGTCGCCCGGACCGGCCGTCTCGGCCGGCTTGCGCTCCAGGCCCTCGGTCATCAGCATCTCGGAGATGCGGACCCGCTGGGTGCTGCCGTCGGTGCGGCACCAGGCCACCGTCTGGCCCTTGCTGATCGTGCCCTGGCGGACCCGGCACAGCGCCAGCCGGCCGAGGAACGGCGAGGCGTCGAGGTTGGTGACGTGCGCCTGCAGCGGAGCGCCATCCTCGTACGCGGGGGCCGGGATGGTGTCCAGCAGGGTGCGGAACAGCGGCTCCAGGGAGGTGCTGTCGTCGGGCACCGAACCGTCGGCGGGCTGGGTCAGCGAGGCGACGCCGTCGCGGGCGCACGCGTAGACGATCGGGAAGTCGATCTGCTCCTCGTCGGCGTCCAGGTCGAGGAAGAGCTCGTAGGTGTCGTCCACGACCTCCTTGATCCGGGCGTCGGGGCGGTCGACCTTGTTGATCACCAGGATGATCGGCATCCGGGCCTGCAGCGCCTTACGCAGCACGAAGCGGGTCTGCGGCAGCGGGCCCTCGCTGGCGTCCACCAGCAGCACCACGCCGTCGACCATGGTGAGGCCGCGCTCGACCTCGCCACCGAAGTCGGCGTGGCCGGGGGTGTCGATGATGTTGATGGTGACCGGGTCGGAGCCGTCCGCCGGCAGGTAGCGCACACCGGTGTTCTTGGCCAGGATCGTGATGCCCTTTTCCCGCTCCAGGTCACCCGAGTCCATCACCCGCTCGGTGTTCTCGCCCCGGGCGCCGTACGCCCCGGCCTGCCGCAACATGGCGTCGACCAGGGTGGTCTTGCCGTGGTCGACGTGAGCGATGATGGCGACGTTGCGGAGGTCGGTGCGAAGCTGCATACCCTCTATCCTTCCGCCTGCGCGCGCGCAGGCTGCGTCGGGGTCACCCCCAGGTGCCCCTGATCTATGGTGAAACTGCTGTCCCGGTCGTTGCACCGGCTGGCATGCTGGCTCCCGTGTCCCGGGGGCCTGAGTGCACGACCTGCTGACCTGGGTGCAAGGTCTGCCCACCCTGTGGATCTACCTGGTCGCCGCGCTGATCGTGGCGGGCGAGACCGCGGTGATCTTCGGCCTGCTGGTGCCGGGTGAGGCTACCCTGCTGCTCGTCGGCTTCCTCACCTACAACGGTACCTTGCGGCTCGGACCGGCGTTGCTCGCGATGATCGTCTCGGCGTTCGTGGGCGATGCGCTGGCCTTCCGCGCCGGGCGGCGCTTCGGCCCGAAGCTGCGTGCCGGGCTGGGCCACCGGGTCGGGCCCGAGCGGTGGCGCCGGGCCGACGCGATGCTCGCCCGGCTGGGCGGCCGGGGCGTGTTCGCGGCGCGCTGGGTGGCCTTCGCCCGCACCCTGGTGCCCCGGCTGGCCGGGTCCGCCGGCATGTCGTACCGGCGGTTCGCGCCGTGGAACGTGGCCGGCATCGTCACCTGGGTCGGCTGCTCGGTGCTGCTCGGCCACCTCGCCGGTGAGTCGTACGACACGGTCTCCCGGCTGCTCGGCCGGGCCACCGGCGCCGCACTGGCGTTGCTGGCGGGGCTGCTGGGGGTGGTGCTCTCCGGGCGGTGGCTCGGCCGCAACCCCGACCCGGTACGCGCGCTGCTGTCCCGGGCCGCCGCGCTGCCGCCGGTGCGCTGGCTCAGCGCCCGCTACGGGGTGCTGTTCTTCCTGGTGGCCATGCGGATCGGGCCGGCCTGGACGCTGCTGCTCAACCTGGCCGCCGGGCTGCTGCTGCTCTTCGCCGCCGGGCTGGCCATCGCCGGCCTGCTCGCCGTCGTGGTGCGCAACAGCGGGCTGGCGGCGCTGGACGGGGCGATCGGTGCCTGGTTCACCGCCCGCCGGACCCCGGACGCCGCCGACGCCACGCTGGTCGTGGTGTCGCTGGTACGCGGGTGGGTGCTGATCGTGTTGGTGGCTCTGGTGGCGGCGGTGCTGGCGTGGCGGAATCGCCCCTGGCGCGCGGATCTGCTCAGTGTGGTCGGCACCGTGGGCGCGTTCGTGCCGCTTGTGGTGCTGGCCGTGGTGGCCGAGTTGACGCCGACGCCCGGTGGCGGTCCGGGTGGGCACGAGGCCGTCCCTTTCTCGACCCAGAACGCCGTGGTCGCGGCGAGCCTGTGCACCCTGGCGTGGCTGGTGTCGCGCAGCGCCCACTGGCCGGTGGCAGTGGCCGCGTGGACGGCCGCCGCCGCGGGCGTGCTCGGGGTCGGCGCCGCACGGCTCTACCTCGGCCTGGACACGGCGAGCGGGACTGCCGCGGCGGTGCTGCTCGGGGTGCTGTGGACTGTGGTGTTCATGGTCGCCTGGGCCACCAGGGACCGGGCGGTGGGCGACCGGGCGCAGCCGGCCGACCCGGCCCGGCCGCCGCAGGGGCCCCGTCGTCCGGTCGAACCTTGCTAATCTGCGGCGACTGTCAGACGGGGGAGGACCACCATGCGTGAACGGACCGGTCGGGTGGGCGCACTCGTGCTCGCCGGGCTCCTGCTCGCCGGCGGGGCGGTCGGCTGCGCCGGTAAGGGGGAACGCCCGCAGGACCAGGCCGCCCCCGTCTCGGTTACCGAAGCGCCGACGGAGGAGACCCCGATCGACGAGGCCGCTGGCGAGCCGAGCCCCTCGCCGAGCGCGGTGGCGGCGATGGGTGCCGCCCCGAGCCGCAGCGCCTCGGCCTCCCCGACGCTCTCGAAGAAGCCGACCCGTACGACGGCGGCCCCGAAGCCGCGCGCGGTCGCCAAGCCGCCCACCGAGACGCAGGTCCCGCCGGCGCCGCCGAAGCCCGCCCCCTCGTCCTGCAAGCCCAGCTACAAGGGCACCCAGGCGAGCCGCGCCGACGTGAAGGCGGCGCTGACCGATGCCGCCAGCCGCACGTACTGGCCCGGCTCCGCACCGGAGCTCAAGATCCCGCTCAACCTGGTCAAGGCGACCGCCTGGCAGGAGAGCGGCTGGCAGTCCAACATCTACGCCTGCGACGGTGGCGTCGGGCTGATGCAGGTGATGCCGGGCACCGCCACCTGGATGAACCAGCGGTTCGAGCAGAGCTACGACATCGCCGACTACCGGGACAACGCGTACCTGGGTGCCAACTACCTGGCCTGGCTGACCAAGTACATCGGCGACATGTACTTCGAGTCCGACTTCCGACTCGACGCGGACCTGTGCACCGCCGAACTCGACTCCTGCCTGCTCAACGCCGTCATCTCCGCGTACAACTACGGGCACGGGGCGGTGGCGCAGGAGGGCGAGCCCCTCGCCATCCCCAATCCGTCGTACGTGCGCAACGTGCGGGCGTTGATGACCGAATGCGTCTGCCTGGGGTACTGAACACGTCGACGGGGGCGGGGTCGGGTGGTTCCCGGCCCCGCCCCCGTCGCGTGGGCGGTCAGTCCCGCGCGGCCACCGGCTCACGCGTCGTCGGGACGTCGACGCCCGGGTGGGCGTCGACGCGGCCTGGCCACCAGAAACGGTCCCCGAGCAGGAACGCCAGCGCCGGCACCAGGACCGTGCGGACCAGCAGCGTGTCCAGCAGGACGCCGATGCAGACGATGATGCCGATCTGCGTGAGCGTGATCAGCGGCAGCACACCGAGCACGGCGAACACCGCGGCGAGCAGCACTCCGGCGCTGGTGATCACACCTCCGGTGACCCGCAACGCGGACAACATCCCGGCGCGGGTGCCCGTGCTGCGGGCGTCCTCCCGAGCACGGGTGACCAGGAAGATGTTGTAGTCCACGCCGAGGGCGACCAGGAACACGAAGGCCAGCAGCAGCACGCCGCTGTCGAGCGCCGGGAAATCGAGCACGTGGTCGAAGAGCAGCCACGCGGCACCGAGGCTGGCGAAGAACGACGCGATCACGGTGAGCACCAGCAGCACCGGCGCCAGCAGACCCCGCAGCAGCAGCACGAGCACCGCGCCGACGAGCAGCAGGATGATCGGCAGGATCAACCGCAGGTCGCGGTCGTTGGCCTGTTCGGAGTCGTACGTGGCGGCCACCGAACCACCGACGATCGCCCCGGCGGGCGCGTCGGCGCCGGCGACGGCCGGGGGAGCGGAGCCGGGAACGGCGGCGACCGCGTCGCGCAGCGCCTCGATCGTGCGGTCCGAGGCGGTCGTGCCGGGTTCGGCGTCCAGCACCACGTCGACCTGGGCGACGGCCTCGCCGGCGTCGCCGGGTCGCGCGGAGGCGACGCCGGGAACGGCGGCGGCGACGTCGGTGACCGCCCGCACCGCCGCCGGGGTGGTGAGCACGGCCACCGGTTGGGTGCTGCCGGCGGGGAACGCCCGGGCCAGGGTCTGCGCGCCGGTCACCGCCTCGGGCTGGGCCCGGAACTGCTCGGTCTCGGACAGGCCGGTGCGGATCCCGAGCCCACCGAGCGCCAGGCCGCCGAGCAGCAGGGTGGCCAGCACCGCGACGACCACCGGACGGCGTTGCACGGCACTGCCGAGCCGGCCCCAGAGCCGGCCCTCGCGCACCGGGCCGCCGACGCGGGGTACGAAGGGCCAGAACAGCCCGCGACCGAAGAGCACCAGCACGGCGGGGAGCACGAACAGCGCCGAGAGCATGGCGAAGACCACACCGGTGGCGCAGGCCACGGCCAGTGCCCGGTTCGTCTCCTGCTCGCTGAGCAGCAGGGTGAGCACACCGAGCACCACGGTTCCGCCGCTGGCTAGGATGGGCTCCGCGGTACGCCGCAGGGCGGCGCGCATCGCCGCGAAGCGGTTCTCCTCGCGCCGCAGCTCCTCCCGGTAGCGGGCGATGAGCAGCAGGGCGTAGTCGGTGGCGGCGCCGAAGACCAGCACGCTGGCGATGCCGGTGACCTGGCCCTCTTGGAGGTTGATGCCGACGGCCGGCACGATCGTGTCCACCGCGCGCAGGGTGAGCTGCTCGGTCGCCGCGACCACGAGCAGCGGAACGATCCACAGGAACGGGCTGCGGTACGTGATCAGCAGCAGCAACGCGACCACGGCGGCGGTCACCGCGAGCAGGGTGACGTCGGCGCCGTCGAAGACGGACGACAGATCCGCGGTGAAGGCGGGGGCGCCGGTGACCTCGGCGGCCAGCCCGTCGGGCAGGTCCGCGAGCGTGTCGCGCAGCTGGGTGACGGTCTCGGTGACCGCCTCCTGGCCGCCGGCGGTGTCCAGCGGCACGGCGACGAGCGCGACGGTGCCGTCCGGGGAGACCTGCGCAGGGCTGACCCGACCACCCACCGCGAAGCGACCCAGGTCGCCGGAGCGGGCGGCGAGGGCGGCCCGGTCGGCCTCGTTCAACGCCGCACCGTCGCCCCGACTGACGACCACGATGGCCGGCTGGACGTCGCTGGACGGCAGCTGGTCCTGGAGGCGCTGCACCTGGGTCGACTCCCACTGCACGGACAGGCCGGTGGCGGAGACCGGCGCCGGGTTGTCCGGTCGGGGTATCCCGAAGACGGCCGCGCCCACGACGAGCGCGGCGGCCACGGTGAGCCAGGCGGCCAGCCGGCCCCGCGCGACAGTGGTGAAGACAGACATCGGTGACCCCTAGATCTTTCGAGAGTCGAGTATCTTGATAAACGAGATTATCGGCGGCTGTTCTATGCTGCAACCCGGGGACCGACGACGGGGAGAAGCGGCGCGAGGTGGCGACTCACGGCATGTACCGGCGGCGCGACACGCGCCGCGATCAGCTGGTCGCGGAGATCACCAACAACCTCCGGCGGTACGCGGTGGACGCCCAGCAGGTCGGCCACGCCTTCGCCAACCTGCACGGCCTCAACCCGACCGACCTGAACGCGCTGATCGCGGTCATGGACGCCGAGCTGTTCGGTGACCCGATCACCCCCGGCCGCCTCGGCGAGCAGCTCAACCTGTCGTCCGGGTCGGTCACCGCCCTGATCGACCGGCTGGAGCGGGCCGGGCACATCCGCCGGGACCGGGACACCGTCGACCGACGCAAGGTGCTGCTGCACTACGCCGACCAGGGCGCCGCGCTGGCCATGGAGTTCTTCCGGCCGCTGGGCGCCCGCACCGACACGGTGATGGACCGCTTCGGCGAGGACGAGCTGGAGGTGGTGCACCGGTTCCTGGCGGAGATGGGCGAGTCGCTGCGGGCGCACCGCGACGCGGTCCGCGCCGCCCGGCCCGAGCCGCCCCGCCGGACGACGGGC
>NZ_JBEXHY010000100.1:0-20132 GCF_040608295.1 Micromonospora sp. NPDC005197
AACTCCAGATCTTGGACAGTTTCCGTCCGCGCCGAACGGAAACTGTCCAAGATCTTGCTGTGGTGGAGGAGCGTGCGCGGTCGCGACGCCCCGCGGGGGCGCGTCCGGGCGGTTGGTCTGCGGGAATGCGTCGCATTGCCGGGGTACGGCGCGTGGCGGTCCGGCCCGGCCGCGCCTCGCGGTGGCGTCCCACCCCCCGGTCGAGGGCTTGACCCGGGCAGCCTCGTGCCGCATTGTCGACCAAGTTGATAGGAGATACCGAAAAGTCAGGGGGCGCTCGTGCGCAAGCTGCTGGTCCTCGCTCTGGTCGGGCTCGTCGCGCAGTTGATCGATGGTTCGCTCGGTATGGCGTACGGGTTGACCTCGTCCACGTTGCTGCTGGTCGTCGGGGTCGCTCCCGCTGCCGCCTCGGCGTCGGTGCACCTGGCCGAGATCGGCACCACGCTCGCGGCCGGGGTCGCACACTGGCGGTTCGGCAACGTCGACTGGCGGGTGGTGACCCGCATCGCCCTGCCGGGCGCGATCGGCGCGTTCGCCGGGGCCACCCTGCTCAGCTCGATCTCCACCGAGTCAGCCGCGCCGTGGATGGCCGCCATCCTCTTCACTTTGGGCGCGTACCTGCTGCTGCGCTTCGCCCGACCGCTGCGTACCGGCCGGGTCGGCGGACGGCTGCGCGGACGCTTCCTCGGCCCCCTGGGCCTGGTCGCCGGCTTCGTCGACGCGACCGGCGGTGGCGGGTGGGGCCCGGTCGCCACCCCGGCGCTGCTGGTCTCCGGTCGGATGGAGCCCCGCAAGGTGATCGGCTCGGTCGACACCGCCGAGTTCGTCGTGGCTGGCGCCGCAAGCGTCGGTTTCCTGATCGGCCTGGGCACGGAGGGGTTCCTTCTCCCCACCGTCGTGGCCCTGCTGATCGGCGGGCTCATCGCCGCCCCGCTGGCCGCCTGGCTGGTGCGCATCGTGCCCGCCCAACTGCTGGGCGCGGCGGTCGGTGGCGTGATCGTGCTGACCAACGCCCGCACCCTGATCCGGTCCGCCGAGCTGGACGGCCCGCTCCGCCCCACCCTGTACGCCCTGCTGGCCGCCGCTTGGCTGACCGCGCTGATCTTCGCCGTGCGGGCCCTGCGCCGCACCCGCCGCGCCCGCGCCACCGTCGCCGCCGCCCCGACCGTCGCTCCCGCCGTCGCTCCTGCCGCCGACGTGATGCCGGCGGATCTGGCCACAACGGGTACGCCCAGCCCGCGCTGACCGGCGGGGCGCGGGTCAGTGGGTGGGGAGGTCGTCGGCCGCGCCGGCGAGCAGCGTCCACGCCTCGTCGACGTGTGCCTCGGTGGTCTGCGGTGCGCCGACGGCCAGCCGCAGCGTGTAGCGGCCGGCCACGCGGGTGTGGGTCAGGTGTGCCCGCCCGGTGCCGTTGACCCGGGCCAGCAGCTCGGCGTTGGTGTCGTCGTCGGCGCGCAGCCGGAAGCAGACCAGCGAGAACGGGTGCGCCGCGGCCAGCTCGAACCGGTCGTCCGCGCGGACCCGGTCGGCGAACCGGGCGGCCAGCGCCACGCCGGAGCGGATGTGCGCCCGCAGCCCCTCGGCGCCGTACCAGCGCAGCACGAACCACAGCTTCAGGGCCCGGAAGCGGCGGCCCAGGGGCACCTGCCAGTCCCGGTAGTCGATCACCGCCCCGGATTCGGAGGCGGCGTTGCGCAGGAACTCCGGGAGCACGGTCAGCGCTTCGATCAGTTCGGCGCGGTCGGCCACCCAGAACGCGTCGCAGTCGAAGCCGGTGAGCAGCCACTTGTGCGGGTCGAAACAGTAGGAGTCCGCGTACTCCAGGCCGGCGTGCGACCAGCGCAGCTCGGGGCAGACGGCGGCGGCGCCCGCGTACGCCGCGTCCACGTGCAGCCAGATCCCGTACTCGGCGCAGATCGCCCCGATCTCGGGCAGCGGATCGACGGCGGTGGTGGAGGTGGTGCCGATGGTGGCGACCACGATGGCGGGTACGTCCCCGGCGGCCAGGTCCGCCTCGATCGCGGCCCGCAGCGCGTCGGGGCGCAGCGCCTGGGTGTCCGGGTCCACGTCGATCGGCCGGATCCCGTCGCCGCCCAACCCGGCGATCCGTGCGGCCTTCTCGATCGAGGAGTGCCCGTGCACGGAGGTGTACGCGCGATAGCGCCGGTCGATTCCGGTGACGCGCCAGCGACCCGCGCTGGCGCGGTGCAGCGCGGCGAGGGTGGCCACCAGGGTCGCCGAGGAGGCCGAGTCCTGGATGACGCCGCCACCGGCGCCGGTCGACCGGAAGCGTTGCGGCAGGTCGAGCAGCTGGGCCAGCCAGTCCATCATGACCGTCTCCAGCTCGGTGCAGGCCGGGCTGCTGGCCCACAGCATGCCCTGCACGCCGAGGCCCGAACTGACCAGGTCGCCGAGCAGACTCGGGCCGGAGGTGTTCGCGGGGAAGTAGCCGAAGAAGCTCGGGTGCTGCCAGTGGGTCAGCCCCGGTAGGACGATCGCGTCCAAGTCGGCGAGGACCGCCTCGACCGGCTCGCCGCCGGTGGTGGGCGGCGCGCTCGGCAGGGCCTTGGCCACCGTCCCGGGTGGGTCGGCCGGGGCGACCGGCCGCTGGTGCAGCGTCGTCCAGTAGTCGGCGATCCAGTCGACGACGGCGTGGCCGGCGCGGCGGAACTCGTCCGGGTCCATGTGCGGGGCGCTCACCCGTACGAGTTGATCAGGCATCCCACCGCGGGGCAAGAGCACACGGTTCACGGTGGGGTGTGACATCCGTCGATATTGCGGAGCGGAAAGCGCTTGCCTTACGATGCGGCTGAGCCGGATCCGCGAGTTCCAGGGCGTTTCACCCCGACCAGATCGCCGTTCGTCGCCGCGGCGGCGGGCCGTTCACCGTGCTTCCCGGGCAGGGCAGGTGGACCACAGCGGTCATCACCGGATCCTCCGGAGGCAGTTCATGCACCCGTCCAGACAACGGCTGATCGTGCTGGCCGCGTCGACGGCCGCCGCCGTCGTGGCCGGCGCCGTCGGCACGGTCGTCGCCTCGGCCGCCGCCGTCGGCTGTCGCGTCGACTACCAGGTCACCAACCAGTGGCAGGGCGGCTTCGGCGCCAACGTCACCATCACCAACCTCGGCGAGGAGGTCAACGGCTGGGCCCTCACCTGGTCGTACGCCGCCGGCCAGCAGGTCACCCAGGCGTGGAACGCCACCGTCACCCAGTCCGGCGCCCAGGTGACCGCGCGCAACGTCGACTACAACGGCGCCCTCGCCACCAACGGCACCGCCTCGTTCGGGTTCAACGCCTCGTGGACGAGCAGCAACCCGGTGCCGGCCAGCTTCGCGCTCAACGGCGTCACCTGCACCGGGGCGCCGGCCACCGACGGCCCGACCACCCCGCCACCGACCACCCCACCGCCCACGACGCCACCGCCCACGACGCCGCCGCCGACCACTGCGCCGCCGACGACGCCGCCACCCACCACGCCTGGAGCCGGGGCGAAGCAGATGGAGAACCTGGACCGAGGGTTGATCAGCGTCCGCTCCGGCAGCGGCAACCTGGTGTCCTGGCGGCTGCTCGGCACCGAGACCTCCGGCGTGGCGTTCAACCTCTACCGGGGCTCGACCAGGGTCAACGCCACCCCGATCACCGGCGCCACCAGCTACCTCGACAGCGGCGCGGCGGCCGGGTCGGCGTACACCGTGCGGGCCGTGGTGGGCGGCGCCGAGCAGGCGGCGTCCGCGCCCGCCCTGCAGTTCGCCAACGGCTACCTGGACGTGCCGTTGCAGGTGCCGGCCGGCGGGACCACCCCCAGCGGGGAGAGCTACACCTACAGCGCCAACGACGCCTCCGTCGGCGACCTCAACGGCGACGGCACCTACGAGATCGTGCTCAAGTGGGATCCGTCCAACGCCAAGGACAACTCCCAGTCCGGCTACACCGGCAACGTCTACGTCGACGCGTACACCCTGACCGGCACCCGGTTGTGGCGGATCGACCTGGGCCGCAACATCCGCGCCGGCGCCCACTACACCCAGTTCCAGGTGTACGACTACGACGGCGACGGCCACGCCGAGGTGGCCATGAAGACCGCCGACGGCACCCGCTCCGGCACCGGCCAGCTCATCGGCTCGTCGTCGGCGGACTACCGCAACTCCAGCGGCTACGTGCTCTCCGGCCCGGAGTACCTGACCATGTTCAACGGTCAGACCGGCGCGATCGCATCCACCGTGAACTACGACCCGCCGCGCGGCACCGTGTCGTCCTGGGGCGACTCGTACGGCAACCGGGTGGACCGGTTCCTCGCCGGCACCGCCTACCTGGACGGGCAGCGCCCGTCGCTGATCATGGCCCGGGGCTACTACACCCGGGCGGTCATCGCGGCGTGGGACTTCCGCAACGGCACGCTGACCAAGCGCTGGACGTTCGACTCGAACGCCTCCGGCAACGGCGCCGCCGCGGGTCAGGGCAACCACCAGCTCTCCGTGGCCGACGTCGACGCCGACGGCCGCCAGGAGATCGTCTACGGCGCCGCCACGATCGACGACAACGGTCGGTTGCTCTACTCGACGGGCAACGGGCACGGCGACGCCCTGCACGTCGGGGACCTCGACCCGGGCCGCGCCGGCCTGGAGGTGTTCAAGGTCGACGAGGACGCGAGCAAGCCCAGCTCCTGGTTCGCGGACGCCCGTACCGGTCAGATCCTGTGGTCCACGCCGGCTTCCGGCGACAACGGCCGGGGTGTCTCCGCGGACATCTGGGCGGGCAGCCCCGGCGCGGAGTCGTGGTCGGCGGCCGTGTCCGGCCTGGCCAACACGCGCGGGCAGAACGTCGGGCGCAAGCCGTCGTCGACGAACTTCCTCGCCTGGTGGGACGGCGACCCGGTCCGCGAGCTGCTGGACGCCACGAAGATCGACAAGTACGGCACCAGCGGCGAGACCCGGCTGCTCACCGGCGATGAGGTGGCGTCCAACAACGGCACCAAGTCCACGCCGGCGCTCTCCGGCGACATCCTCGGCGACTGGCGCGAGGAGGTGATCTGGCGAACCACTGACAGCCGGGCGCTGCGCATCTACAGCACGCCCACTCCGACCAGCACCCGGATCCACACCCTGATGCACGATCCGCAGTACCGCGTGGCGATCGCGTGGCAGAACACCGCCTACAACCAGCCGCCACACCCGGGGTTCTTCATCGGCGACGGAATGGCCAGCCCACCCACCCCGAACATCTACCTACGCTGATCTGACAGTGGCGGTCCTGATCGGGTTCGCCTAGGGTGGCAGGCACCGGGCCGCAGCCGCGGAATCCGCACAGCTCCGGCCCGGTGCTCCACACCGCGGCATTCCCGACCCGTCCCGACCGGGAATGCCGTACCACCACCGGCACCAACATTAGGCACCGTCCGGGTCGCGGGGGTGACGCTGACGTGAAGATCGTGTTTCACGCGTCCCGGCGCAGACCCCCCGCCACCTGCTCGGCGATCAACTCGTACGACCGCACCCGGTCGGCGACGTCGTAGACCAGGGTGGTGAGCATCAGCTCGTCCGCGCCGGTGCGCTCCTGCAACTCGGTCAACTGCCGGCGCACCGTCTCCGGCGAGCCCAGCGCCTGACCGTCACGGCGCTGCAGCACGAACTCCCGCTCCATCTCGGTGTACGGGTACGCCGCCGCCTCGTCGGGCGTCGACAGCGGCTCCGGTCGACCGGAGCGCAGCTTCAGAAACGACAGCGCGCTCGGCCCAGCCAGCCACTCGGCCCGCTCGTCGGTCTCGGCGCAGACCGCGTTGACGGCCACCATCGCGTACGGCTTGTCCAGCCACTGCGACGGCCGGAAGTTCTGCCGGTACAGCGCCAGCGCCGGCAGCGTGTTCGCCGAGCTGAAGTGGTGCGCGAAGGAGAACGGCAGACCCAGCAGGCCGGCCAGCTGGGCGCTGAAGCCGCTGGAGCCGAGCAGCCAGACGGCCGGCTGCTCACCCCGACCCGGGGTGGCGATGATCTGCCCCGGCTTCTCCCCGCTGAAGTAGTTCATCAGGTCCGCCAGCTCACGCGGGAAACCCTCCGCCGACAGGCCCTCCATGGTGCGCCGCAACGCCAGCGCGGTCACCTGGTCGGTGCCCGGGGCCCGCCCGATGCCCAGGTCGATCCGACCGGGGTGCAGCGCCTCCAGGGTGCCGAACTGCTCGGCCACCACCAGCGGCGCGTGGTTGGGCAGCATCACCCCGCCCGAGCCGAGGCGGATCGTCGACGTGTTCGCCGCCAGGTGCGCCAGCAGGACCGCCGGCGCGGAGCTGGCGATCGCCGGCATGTTGTGGTGCTCGGCCACCCAGAACCGGTGGTAGCCCAGCTCCTCGGTGCGTCGGGCCAGCTCGGTGGTGGCCTGCAGGGCCGCTCCGGCGGTGGTCCCGCGAGCGACCGGGGCAAGATCAAGAACAGACAACGGTACGGTGATCACACGCAGTGCCAACTCCCTGGCCTGCCCATTCATTCCGGCTGCCGCTCACCCCACCCCGCGGGCCTGCTCGAAGATCAGGCTGGTCTGCGTGTGCTGCACCACCGGGTCGACCGCGAGATGATCCAGCACGAAGTCCCGCAGCGCGTCACCCGACGCCGCCCGCACGTGCAGCACGTAATCCTCCGCGCCGGCCACGTGGAACACCGACACCACCCCGGGCAGGCGCACCGACCGGGCCCGGAACGCGTCCACCGCCGCCCGCTCGTGCGCGGTCAACCGCACCGACACCAACGCCTGCAACGGCAGACCCAGCGCGGCCGGATCCACCTCCGCGTGGAAACCCCGGATCGCCCCGCGCTCGCGCAACGCCCGCGTCCGCGTCAGGCACGTCGACGGCGCCACTCCCACCCGCTCGGCGAGCGCGTTGTTCGGCAACCGGCCGTCCGCCGCCAACTCGGCGAGGATCGCGCGGTCCACCTCGTCCAGGGCCGGATACGGCCGCACTTCGTTCGGCTCAGGGGGCATCCGAGCATCCTCCACCGAATATCCCGACGAAGCCAGCCCTCATCTCAGAATTATTCACCAAACCATTGCCCTCTCGGCACCGGATGTTCGACGCTACCGCCATGACGACGGTGGACACCCGGGCCGTACACGCCGGCCGCGACGACCTGCGCACGCTCGGCGTGCACGTGCCACCGATCGACCTCTCCACCACCAACCCACTGCCCTCGGTCGACGACGGCGGCAACGCCTACGAACAACTCGCCACCGGCGGCACCCTCCCCGCCGACGGCAGCGCCGTCTACCAGCGGCTCTGGAACCCCACCGTCGCCCGCTTCGAGACGGCCCTCGCCGAACTGGAGGGCACCGCCCAGGCCGTCGCCTTCGCCAGCGGCATGGCCGCCCTCACCGCCACCCTGCTCGCCGCCACCCGCGACGGCCACCGCCACATCGTCGCCGTCCGACCCCTCTACGGCGGCACCGACCACGTCCTCGCCACCGGCCTGCTCGGCACCACCGTCACCTGGGCCCACCCCGACCAGGTCGCCGCCGCCATCCGCCCCGACACCGCGCTGGTCGTCATCGAGACGCCCGCCAACCCCACCCTCGACCTCGTCGACATCGCCGGCCTCGCCACCGCCGCCGGCGACGTACCCCTGCTCGTCGACAACACCGTCGCCACCCCCGTGCTCCAACAACCCGCCCGGCACGGCGCCACCCTCGTCCTGCACAGCGCCACCAAGAGCATCGGTGGGCACGGTGACGTCCTCGCCGGCGTCGTCGCCTGCGACGCCGACTGGGCCGTCCGACTGCGCCAGGTCCGCGCCGTCACCGGCGCGATCCTGCACCCCCTCGGCGGCTATCTCCTGCACCGCGGCCTGCAGACCCTGCCGCTGCGGGTCCGCGCCCAACAGGCCACCGCCGAGAAACTCGCCGGCTGGCTCGTCGACCACCAGGCCGTACACCGGGTGCACCACCCCTCGGTGTACGACCCGGCGGCGCTGGTCGGCCGGCAGATGGCCGGCCCCGGCAGCCTGCTCGCCTTCGAGGTACGCGGCGGCGCGCCCGCCGCCGCCACCGTCGCCGCCGCCTGCCGACTGATCACCCACGCCGTGTCCCTCGGCGGCGTGGACACCCTCATCCAGCACCCCGCCTCGCTCACCCACCGGCCCGTCGAGGGCGACGCGAAGCCCGACGGCGCGCTGCTGCGCCTCTCCGTCGGCCTGGAAGACCCCGACGACCTGCGCGCCGACCTCGCCCAGGCGCTCGACACGATCGCCTGATCAGCGCAGCTCGCGGTTGCCCAACACCCGGGTCGGCGCGCCCTCCCGGGCCACGCGCAGCATCGCCCGACCAATCCCGTCCGTCGTGGTGACCTGGTTGGGGAAGAGGCGCCTCAGCACCGGGAACAGCGGACGGGTGACCGCGTACCCCAACCGGTACCACCGCGTCTTCGACACCGCCCCGTGCGTCGGCTGGATGAAACCCGGTCGCGCCGCGTACCCGTTGGGCAGCAGATCGATGATCGCGTTCTCGGCACGGCCCTTGACCCGCGCCCACATCACCCGGCCCTGTTCGGTCGAGTCGGTGCCGACGCCCGAGACGTAGACGAACGTGACCCGCGGACTCACCTCGGCCAACACCCGCGCCGCCGCCAGCGGATAGTCGTAGCTGATCCGGGTGTACGCCGCCTCGTCCAGACCCAGCGACGAGACGCCCAGGCAGTAGAAGCAGGCGTCGACGCCGGTCAGCTCCGCGCGTACCGTCTCCAGGTCACCCACGTCGGGGACCGTCAGCTCCCGCAGCTTCGGATCCTGCCGACCGGTCGGCCTCCGGCCGACGGTGAGCACCTCCCGCACGTCCTCGGCGAGCAGACACTCCCGCAGCACGCCCTGGCCGACCATCCCGGTCGCACCGAAAATGACCACCCGCATCAGAACCCGCCCTCTGTCGTCGACCCCCGCACAGGCTCCCACGCACGCGATGCCGCTGCCCCATCCACCGGTCGATCATGAAGTTATCGCCTTCGATGTCGGCGTGTCGGCGCAATAACCTCATGATCACCAGGGTTGGGCGGCCTGGCGGGGTCAGGACTTGGGGCCGACGTGCCGGTCGAGCGCGGCTACCGCGTCGCGCCGCGCCACCGACAGCGAGTTGCGACGGTTCATCCGCCAGGCGATGCCGAGCAGGTCGAGGCCCCACTGGCAGAGCCCCATGATGTCCGTCGACTCGTTGACAAACATGTAGCGCGGGTAGACGTACGCCCTGCCGCGCATGGTCACCCGGTTGGCGATGCGGCAGCCGTCGGAGTGGAACAGCCCTCTCAGGAAGTCGCCGGGGTGCTGCTCCATGATCGGCCTTTGCCAGTCGGCGAGGACGATCGGTCGCTCGTGCTTCTTGCCGGGACCGTGCTGCGGGAGCAGGCAGGGCCAGTGGAGGCCGTAACTCTGCACGCCCACGCAACCCTGCTTCTGGACCCGTTGCACCTTCGAGGCCAACACGGCTCGCATGGCCACATCGCACGCCTCGATCAGCCCGGGCCAGGCATTGGAACAGTAGATGCGCAACACCGGAACACGCGCCGCCGTCACCAGGTGGCCGTCGCCCAGGTAGAGACCGAGCAGGTAGGCGTAGGCCGCGGGGTCTGTCGGACTATCGACACCTTCACGGCAGCGGAAACACCGGAGCTGGGTGCCCTGGAACTTCGCTTCCGGCCGGTCGTTGCACCAGTGCCAGACCGTGCGATATGGCAGACCGACAGCCCGAGCGGTGTCGGCGACAGTGCCGCCCGCGAGGAAGAACTGGCGTGCACGAGCACGGATCTCAGGTGGATGCACGGGACCATGCTCGAACATCCGTACGACATTAATTTGTGCCCTCGGTGGGATTCGAACCCACACTGTATGGAGTTTGAGACCATTGCCTGCTGCCAGTTGGGCTACGAGGGCGCTTCCCTGATTCAGCCCTGACAGGATACCCACTACGCTGAGGGCGGTGACACCCGGCTGGGCGGGTGTCGGGTTCGAACTGGTGGGGGTAGGGCTGGTGGCTGAGATGCCGACGGATGCCGAGCGCAGGCGCGTACTGATCGCCGAGGACGAGGCGCTGATCCGGCTGGACCTCGCCGAGATGCTTGTCGAAGAGGGCTACGAGGTGGTGGGGGAGGCCGGCGACGGCGAGACCGCCGTGCGCCTCGCCGAGGAGCTGAAGCCCGACCTCGTCATCCTCGACATCAAGATGCCGATCATGGATGGGCTGGCCGCCGCCGAGCGGATCGCCGGCGCCCGGATCGCCCCGGTGATCATCCTGACCGCGTTCAGCCAGCGGGACCTGGTGGAGCGGGCGCGGGCGGCGGGCGCGATGGCGTACCTGGTGAAGCCCTTCCAGAAGAGTGACCTGGTCCCGGCGGTGGAGATCGCGCTGTCGCGCTACTCGGAGGTCGCGGCCCTGGAGGCGGAGGTCGCGAGCCTGACCGACCGCCTGGAGATCCGCAAGACGGTCGAGCGCGCCAAGGGCGCGCTGATGACGACGTACGGGATGACCGAGCCGCAGGCGTTCAAGTGGATCCAGCGCACGGCGATGGACCACCGGATGACCATGAAGGAGGTCGCCGAGCGGATCCTCGCGGAGACCGCCGGCGGCGAGGTGGCGCAGCAGCCGACCGTCTGAGCGGCTGCTCTGCTCGGGGTCACCGCGGGCGGCGGGTGGTGGTTAGCATCGACGGGTGTCCGTCCGACGGGTGATCGCGGTGTTCGGCCTGTTCGCGCTGCTGCTCGCCGGCTGTGACGGGCCGACCGCGCCGACCGGTGGGCGGCCGTCCGCTGCCGCCGCGCCCGCGCTGCGGCCGGCGTGGCAGGCGTTGACGCTGCCGGCGCCGCCGGGTGGCGCGGGCCGCCTGTTGGTACGCGACGTGGCGGCGTGCGCGGGCCGGTGGTTCCTGGTCGGCGGCGTCGCGGACGCCGCTGGCGGCACGCGCCCGGCGGTCTGGACCAGCGTGGACGGTACGGCGTGGACGGTCCTGCCGGTGCGGGCGGATTCGTTCTACGGCAAGCAGAACGTGCTGTCGTCGGTGGCGTGCCGCGACGGCCGGGCGGCGGTGATCGGCGCGAAGGTCGGCGGGGCGCACGGCTATCCGCGGGTGAGCACGTGGCGGCAGGTGGCCGACGGCGCGCTGGTCGAGGTGCAGGCGTCCTTCGAGACGTACGGCGGGCCGAAGGCGGTGAACGTGTCCCGCCTGGCGGCGGGTCCCTCGGGCTGGTTGATCGTGGGCAACCGTTCGGCGGGTGCGGCCTCGTGGGTGTCGTCGCCGGAGGCGGCCGAGTTTGCGCTGGTGGAGGGCGCGCCGGGGCTGGCGAGTGACACCACGGGGGTGACCTGGGCGTTCGACGCGGCGGCGACGTCGTCGGGTTGGCTGGCCGTGGGTGGTCTGCTGCCGGCCGGCCGGATCGACCGGGACCCGGCGGTGTGGTCGTCGCCGGACGGGCGGTCGTGGCAGCGCACGGTGTTGCCGGGTGGCCCGGAGTACGAGGAGTTGCAGCGGGTGGCGCTGGCCGGTGGGGTGCCGGTGGCGGTCGGGCTGCGGGGTGCGACGTTCGGCGCGTGGCGTCAGGAGGCGGCGGGCTGGGTGGCGGCGGGGACGTTCGGGCGGCGGTCCGCGGCGGGGGTGCCTCAGGTGGCGTCGCTGGTGGCCTCCGGTGATCGGCTGTTCGCCGCGGTGACGGACGGTGCGCGTTACTCGGTGTGGGTGTCGACCGATCGGGGTGGATCGTGGCGGGAGGCCGCGATGCCGCTCGATGTGGCGGCGGGTGCCGACCGGGACGTGGCGCTGGTCGCGGTGGGTGAGCGGTGGTGGCTGGCGGTGGACGACGGTTCGCGGTCCGGGCTGTGGTGGGCGGGCGGGGTGGGCGCCTGAGGGTGGGGCCTGGTGGTCCCGTGGCCGGGCGGCCGACTGTCCGGATTGTTTGCGCAGGTCAGATCGTCTTTTCGGTGGGCTCCGTCGGTCCGGGTGGGTGGGCGGGCGCTCAGACCGACCGTGGGCTTAAGGACCGATCGACGGATTCACCTGTTACGGGCATCGACAGGATTGCCCGCGTCTTCGTAACGGTTTCGCAGACCCCGCGTTCAGGCCTTCCGGGACGGTATGCGGTGTCGGTACGCTCCGCCATCACGAGCCGTTACGCAGGGGGCGTCCCTGCGGGGTGGGTGGATCTGCGGTCCGCGTGCTGTCGCCGTCACTACGGGTCAGCCGCGTCCGCATCTGGAGGAGGTCAGGAAGCCGTGAGGCGAAGCTATGTACGGGCGCTGGGCACTGTTGCGCTCGCCGCGACCCTGGTGGTCGCGGCTGGTTGCCAGGATTCCGGTGGCGGCGACGGTGGGACCGCGTCCGGTGACTGCGGTGGCAAGATCGCGATCTTCGGCGCGTTCACCGGTGACAACGCGGGTCTGGTGATCCCGTCGCTCAACGGCGCGAAGCTCGCCGTGAAGCAGTTCAACGAGGCGAACCCGAACTGCAAGGTCGAGATGCAGCCGTTCGACACCCAGGGTGACCCGGCTGTCGCGACCCCGTTCGCGAACCAGATCGCGGGTGACAAGTCGTTCCTCGGTGTCATCGGTGGCCACTTCTCCGGTGAGTCGGACGCCACCATGCCGATCTACCAGGCCGCTGGCCTGGCCATGATCAGCCCGTCGGCGACCCGTACGGACCTGACCCAGAAGGGCAACACGTCCTTCTACCGGGTCGTCGGCAACGACGGCACGCAGGCCGGCGCGGTGGCGAGCTACCTGAAGGCGCAGAACGCCGCCAAGGTCTTCATGATCGACGACGGCAGCGCCTACGGCGCGGGCATCACCGCCGAGCTGGGCAAGAACCTCGGCCCGGCGCTGGCTGGCAGCGACAAGATCCAGGAGAAGCAGTCGCAGTTCGACGCGACCATCTCCAAGATCAAGGCGAAGCAGGCCGACTTCGTCTTCTACGGCGGTTACACCCGTGAGGCCGCTCCGCTGGTGAAGCAGATGCGCGCTGCCGGTGTCCAGGCCAAGTTCGTCGGCCCGGACGGCCTGTACGACCCGGCGTTCCCGGCGGGTGCCTCCGGCGGCGCCGAGGGCGCGATCATCACCTGCCCGTGCCTCCCGGCCGACAAGGCCGGCGGCACCTTCGCCGCCGACTACCAGAAGGAGTACGGCATCGCGCCGGGCTCCTACGGCGCTGAGGGCTTCGACGGCGCGCAGATCTACCTCGACGCGTTCAAGGCCGGCAAGAAGACCCGGGCCGACATCCTGGCCTTCGTGAAGTCCTACGACAAGCAGGGCGTGTCGAAGTACATCAAGTTCGACGACAAGGGCGACGTCGACCCGTCGAAGGTCGTCATCTGGGCCTACCAGATCAAGGGCAAGGAGATCACCGCGCTGCAGGAGCTCAAGCTCAGCTGACGGCACGGCAAACGGGGTGCGGCCGGGGTTTCTCCCCGGCCGCACTCGATTCAAGGAGACCCCGGTGAATTTCGACGAACTCTTCGGCCACCTCGGCCAGCACACCGTCGACGGGTTGTCCAAGGGGGCGATCTACGCCCTGATCGCCCTGGGCTACACCCTCGTCTACGGCGTCCTTCGCCTGATCAACTTCGCTCACTCCGAGGTCTTCATGGTCGGCACCTTCGCGGTGCTGGGCGTGTGGAGCGCCTTCGGTGTGCAAAATAACCCGCCGGTCGGACAGGCCGTGCTCTTCCTCGTACTCGGTCTGGTGGCCGCGGCGGTCGCGTCGGGCGGCACGGCCCTGGCGATCGAGCGGATCGCCTACCGGCCGCTGCGCCGCAAGAACGCCCCGCCGCTGATCTTCCTGATCACCGCGATCGGCCTCTCCCTGGTGCTGGTCGAGGTCTTCGGCCTGCTGCTGCCCGACACCGTCGGCGGCACGTTCCCGGACCTGTTCGGCCGGCCGCGGCAGATCGTCGGCATGCCGACGATGATCAAGCAGGAGACGCTGTTCTCCATCGGCGGCACGAACATCACCAACATCCAGGTGATCGTGTTCGTGTCGGCCGTGGTGATGATGGCCGCGCTGGACTGGTTCATCAACCGCACCCGGTACGGGCGGGGCGTGCGCGCCGTCGCCCAGAACCCGGAGACGGCGGCCCTGATGGGCGTCAACCAGGAGCGCGTGATCATGCTGATCTTCGTGCTCGGCGGGATGATGGCCGGCGCGGCCGCGCTGCTGTGGAGCATGCGCTTCGGCTTCACCCAGAACAGCATCGGCTTCGTGCTGGGCCTCAAGGCGTTCACCGCCGCCGTTCTCGGCGGTATCGGCAACCTGCGCGGTGCCCTGGTGGGCGGCCTCTTCCTCGGTCTCGTCGAGGTCTATGGAGCCACCCTCTTCGCGTCGAACTGGGAGGACGTCATCGCCTTCGTGGTGCTGATCGCGGTGCTGATGTTCCGGCCCACCGGTCTGTTGGGTGAGTCGCTGGGGAGGGCCCGCGCATGATGAACTCCATTCGCGGCGCCGACCGGCGTCGGGTCAGCCTGCTTACCGGCGTCGGCGACCGGTTCCGGGCGCTGCCGAAGTGGCAGCGGGCCGCGGCCTTCCTGGCCTTCGTGGCGTTCCTCTACTACCTGCCGCTACTCGGTATCCCCGGCCTCACCTGGCTGCGGACCGACTCGATCGCCGGCGGCAACAACTGGGCCGGTGTGCTCTTCATCTGCGCCATCTACGTGCTGGTCGCGATCGGCCTGAACGTGGTGGTCGGCCTCGCCGGTCTGCTGGACCTGGGTTACATCGGCTTCTTCGCCGTCGGGGCCTACAGTGTGGCGCTGTTCGGTTCGGTGAACTCGCCGGTGGTGAAGTGGATCCAGCAGAAGTTCGACCTGCCGCCGACCTGGGCGGTCACCTGGGCGATCTGCCTGTTCATCGCGATCGTCCTGACGATGATCTTCGGGGTGCTGCTGGGCTGGCCGACGCTGCGGCTGCGCGGCGACTACCTGGCCATCGTGACCCTCGGCTTCGGTGAGATCATCCGGATCGTGGCCCGCAACGCCACCAGCATCACCAACGGCAACCAGGGCATCTCCGCGATCCCGGGGCCGGAGGGCCCGCCGTCGGCCGACAACCAGATCTTCGGGCTGATCGACGCGAAGCCCTGGTACTGGCTGGCAATCACGGTGGTGCTGCTGATGGTCTTCGCGGTGCGCCGGCTCGAGCACAGCCGGGTCGGCCGAGCCTGGCTCGCCGTCCGGGAGGACGAGGACGCCGCGGCGGTGATGGGGGTCTACCCGTTCAAGTTCAAGCTCTGGGCGTTCGCCATCGGCGCCGCCCTGGGCGGGCTCTCCGGGTTCCTCTTCGCCAGCCGTAACGCGTTCATCGACCCGACCCAGTTCAACGCGAACCTCTCCATCCTCTTCGTCGCCATGGTCGTGGTCGGCGGCTCGGGGAACATGATCGGGGTCTCGCTCGGCGCGGTGCTGCTCGCCTACCTGCCGGAGCGGTTCCGGGAGGTCGCCGACTACCGGTGGCTGGCCTTCGGCCTGGCCATGGTCGTGGTGATGATCCTGCGTCCGCAGGGCCTGATCCCCAGCCGGCGGCGGGCCCGCGAGCTCAAGGACCGCGCGGCGGCGGCAGAGGAGGCGCCCGCTCATGTCTGACCAGACGACCGACACCGTGACGCCGAAGATCCCGACCCAGCCGGGGCCTCGGCAGGTGCTTCTCGAAGTCGACGACGTCACGCTCCGCTTCGGCGGCGTGGTCGCCCTCGACAAGATCAATTTCCAGATCTACGAGGGCGAGATCCTCGGCCTCATCGGGCCGAACGGCGCCGGCAAGACCACCAGCTTCAACGTGATGACCGGGGTCTACAAGCCGACGTCGGGCGCGGTCCGGTTCCGGGGCCAGAAGGTGACCGGCCGCAAGCCGCACCAGATCAGCCAGTTGGGCATCTCCCGGACGTTCCAGAACATCCGTCTCTTCCCGGAGATGACGGCGCTGGAGAACGTCATGGTCGGCACGGACTCCCGGCACAAGACCAGTGTGCCGGGGGCGCTGTTCCGGCTCTACCGGGTGCGACCCAAGCCGGAGGAGCTGCCGCAGGTCACCGCCGCGTCCGGGATCGTCCGGACCTGGCAGCAGGTGCGCCTGAAGGCCGCGAAGATCTTCGGCCTGTCCCGGCACATCCTGGAGGAGCGGGCGGCGGAGGCCAAGGCGCTCGAGTTGCTGCGCTTCGTCGGGATCGCCGACCGGGCCAACGACGAGGCGCGCAACCTGCCGTACGGCTACCAGCGCCGGTTGGAGATCGCCCGCGCGCTGGCCACCGAGCCGAAGCTGATCTGCCTGGACGAGCCGGCCGCCGGCTTCAACCCGGCGGAGAAGGAGGAGCTCCTCACCCTGATCCGCAAGATCCGTGACATGGGCCTGACCGTCCTGCTCATCGAGCACGACATGCGGCTGGTCATGGGTGTCACCGACCGGATCGTGGTGCTGGAGTTCGGCCGCAAGATCGCCGAGGGTGCGCCCGCGGAGGTCAGCCGCGATCCGAAGGTGATCGCCGCGTACCTGGGGGAGCCCGCCGATGACGCTGCTTGAGCTCGAGAACGTCGCCGTCGCGTACGGCCGGATCGAGGCGTTGCACGGGATCAGCCTCACCGTCAACGAGGGTGAGGTGGTGGCCCTGATCGGCGCGAACGGCGCCGGCAAGACCACCACGATGCGGGCCATCTCCGGGACCAGGTCGCTCAGCACCGGGAAGATCACGTTCAACGGTGAGGACATCAGCAAGCTCCGGGCCGACCTGCGGGTGGTGCGGGGGTTGTGTCAGTCGCCGGAGGGGCGGCAGATCTTCCCCGGCATGACGGTCATGGAGAACCTGGACATGGGGGCGTACACCCGGCGGGACTCCGCCGGCATCGCCGCCGACCTGGATCGGGTGCTGACCCTCTTCCCACGGCTGGCCGAGCGGCGCAAGCAGGCCGGCGGCACCCTCTCCGGTGGCGAGCAGCAGATGCTCGCGGTCGGTCGGGCGCTGATGAGCCGTCCGAAGTTGCTGCTGCTCGACGAGCCGTCGATGGGTCTGGCCCCGTTGGTGATCCGGCAGATCTTCGACATCATCACCGAGATCAACCAGCAGGGCACGACGATCCTGCTGGTGGAGCAGAACGCCCAGCAGGCGCTGTCGCGGGCACACCGCGGCTACGTGCTGGAGACCGGTCAGATCGTGAAGGAAGGGTCCGGTCAGGACCTGCTGCACGACCCGTCGGTCAAGGAGGCGTACCTCGGCGTGGCCTGAGCCACCGCATCCGGCGGCCGGTCGTCCCCTCGTGGGCGGCCGGCCGTCGGCGTGCGTGCCGTGGGTTGTGTTTTCGCGCCCGTGGCGCGGTGCCGCCACCCTGGGTTGTCGGTGCGACGGACTAGAGTCGCTGCCGTGACAGCTACGACGCCGCGCCTGCTCCTCGTCGACGGACATTCCCTGGCATACCGGGCCTTCTTCGCCCTGCCGGTGGAAAACTTCTCCACCACGACGGGTCAGCCGACCAACGCGGTGTACGGCTTCACCTCAATGCTGATCAACGTCCTGCGCGACGAGCAGCCCACCCACATCGTCGTCGCCTTCGACGTCTCCCGCCGGTCCTTCCGCACCGAGAAGTACGCGGAGTACAAGGCCGGCCGCAGCGAGACCCCGACCGACTTCAAGGGCCAGGTCAGCCTCGTGAAGGAGGTCCTGGCGGCGCTGCAGATCCCGGTGGTCGAGATGGAGGGCTACGAGGCCGACGACGTCATCGCGACGCTCGCCTGCCAGGCCCGCGACCAGGGGATGACGGTGCTGATCAGCACCGGCGACCGGGACGCCTTCCAGCTCGTCGGTGACCAGGTCACCGTGCTCTATCCCCGCAAGGGCGTCTCCGACCTGGCCCGGATGGACCCGGCGGCGATCGAGGCGAAGTACGGCGTCGGGCCCGAGCGCTACCGCGACCTCGCCGCCCTGGTCGGCGAGACCAGCGACAACCTCCCCGGCGTGCCGGGCGTCGGCCCGAAGACCGCCGCCAAGTGGATCACCATGTACGGCAGCGTGGAGGGCGTGATCGCCCGCGCCGACGAGATCAAGGGCAAGGCCGGCGACAGCCTGCGGGAACGGCTCGCCGACGTGATCCGCAACTACGAGATCAATCGCCTGGTCTCCGACCTGGAGCTGCCGCTGCGCCCGGAGGACACCCGCTGGGCCGGCTGGGACCGGGAGGCCGTGCACCAGGTCTTCGACACGCTGGAGTTCCGCATCCTGCGCGACCGCCTCTACCAGTATCTGGAGGCCGTCGAGCCGGAGGCCGAGTCGGGCTTCGACCTGACCGGTGAGGTGCTCACCGAGCCGGGCGGGCTCGCCGCCTGGCTGGGCACGCACGCCCCGACCGGCACCCCGGTCGGGCTCGCGGTCAAGCTCGACACCGGCCCCAACCGCCGGCACACCGCCTCGATCACCGGTCTGGCGCTGGCCAGCGCCGGTGGCGCGGCCGCCTGGGTGGACCCGACCGGGCTCGACGCCTCCGACGAGAGCGCCCTCGCGGCGTGGCTGGCCGACGCGCAGCGGCCCAAGGTGCTGCACGACAGCAAGCCGGCGGTGCTGGCCTGCGCCGCACACGGCTGGGAGCTGGCCGGCATCGTCCGCGACACCCAGATCGCCGCGTACCTGGCCCGTCCCGACCAGCGGTCCTACGACCTGACCGACCTGGCCCTGCGCTACCTGCACCGCGAGCTGCGGGTGGACGTGCCCGAGACCGGGCAGCTCACCCTCGACGGGCTGGGCGACGAGGGCGTGGCCGAGCAGAACCTCATGCTCCAGGCCCGCGCCACCCTCGACCTCGCCGACGCGATCGACGCCGAGCTGTCCCGCGACGGTGAGCAGTCCGCGCGGCTGATGGCCGGGGTGGAGCTGCCGCTAATGCGGGTGCTCGCGGGCATGGAGCGCACCGGCATCGCCGCCGACAATGACTACCTGCACGAGTTGGAGGCGCACTTCGCCGGCGAGGTCAAGACCGCCGCGCAGGGCGCGTACGAGGCGGTGGGCCGAGAGTTCAACCTCGGCTCGCCCAAGCAGTTGCAGGAGATCCTCTTCACCGAGCTGGGCCTGCCGAAGACCAAGAAGATCAAGACGGGCTACACGACCGACGCCGACGCCCTGCAGTGGCTCTACGCGCAGCAGCCGCACCCGGTGCTGGCCCACCTGCTGCGCCACCGCGACGTCGCCAAGCTCAAGTCGACGGTGGACGGCCTGCTCAAGTCCGTCTCCGACGACGGCCGGATCCACACCACCTTCAACCAGACGGTGGCGGCCACCGGGCGCCTCTCCTCGACCGAGCCCAACCTGCAGAACATCCCGATCCGCACCGAGGAGGGCCGGCGCATCCGCCGGGCCTTCGTGGTGGGTGAGGGGTACGAGTGCCTGCTCACCGCCGACTACAGCCAGATCGAAATGCGGATCATGGCGCACCTTTCCTCGGACGACGCGCTGATCGAGGCGTTCAACTCCGGGGCCGACTTCCACGCCGCCACCGCCTCGTCGGTCTTCGGCGTGCCGGTCGACGAGGTCACTCCGGACCAGCGGCGCAAGATCAAGGCGATGAACTACGGCCTGGCGTACGGGCTCAGCGCGTTCGGCCTGTCCCAGCAGCTCAACATCAACACCGAAGAGGCGCGCGGCCTGATGGAGAACTACTTCGCTGGCTTCGGCGGAGTGCGCGACTACCTGCACCAGGTCGTCGCCAAGGCCCGTCAGGACGGCTACACCTCGACGATTCTGGGTCGCCGCCGCTACCTGCCCGACCTGGTGAGCGACAACCGGCAGCGCCGCGACATCGCCGAGCGGATGGCTCTCAACGCCCCCATCCAGGGCTCGGCCGCCGACATCATCAAGGTGGCGATGCTGCACGTCGACACCGCGCTCGCCGACGCCGGCCTGCGCTCCCGGATGCTGCTACAGGTGCACGACGAGCTGGTCTTCGAGGTCGCCCCGGGTGAGCGGGAGGCGTTGGAGGCGCTGGTGCGGCGTGAGATGGGTGGGGCGTACCCGCTGTCGGTGCCGCTGGAGGTGTCGGTCGGCGAGGGCCGGGACTGGAACAGCGCTGATCACTGATCTGGTTGTTGGTTGCGGTGGGGGGTTCCGGGGCAGCCCGACCCGCGCAGGGATCAAGCCTGACCGCCCGGAGCGGGTCGGG
>NZ_JBEXHY010000101.1:0-19683 GCF_040608295.1 Micromonospora sp. NPDC005197
GGTGAACTGCGGCGGCACGAAGATGACCGAGACGTCGGCCCCGGTCTCGGCCATGGCGTCCGCCACGTGGACGCGGTTGTCGCTGACGCGTCCGGCTTTTAGACATCACCGGGGTTCTGCCTTGGGATGGGTTCTCTTGTTTCTAGGCTGTTCGGCGCATCTGTAGTTCGTTCAGGGCGGGGATCGTGGGGTGGGGGACTCGCACGCCGGTGTCGGTGAAGCCCAGCCGCCGGTAGGCCCGGTAGGCGCGGTCGTTGCCGACCACCACCTCCAGCAGCAGCTCCGGTCGGCCGCAGGCCCGGGACCAGGCGGCCACCCCGTCGATCAGCTCGCCGAGCAGCCCGCTGCCCCGCCAGGCCGGCGTGACGTACACGGCGTAGATGACGGTCAGCCCCGGCTCGTTCGGCGCGACCGTGCCGCCGGCATGCCCGACCAGACGGCCCCCCGGGTCCGCGACGAACTGCGCGTTGTGGGGGCCGGCCGACGTGTACGCCACCCGCGCGGCGAACTCGCGGTGCGGTCGGGCCGCCGCGTCCGCCACGGTCTCCAGGAAGGCCAACGGCGCGTCGGCGAGCATCTCCAGGCGCAGTGCCCGCATCCGGGCGGCGTCCTCCGGCCGGACCCGGTGGATCTCGGCCTGCCGAACGGCGGCTGAGCCGATATCGGTGGTCATGTCTGCATGCCTACCACAGGGGCGGGAGCTGCCTCGGGGCGTGCCCCGCCCCGCCGCCGGGCCGCCGGGCGGCGAGCCGGGACCGGTCGTCCGTGGCCCGTTCCGGTTCGGCCCCCGGGCCTGGTCGGGTCGTCCGAGAATACGCCCGATTTGGGGTCGTGCGCGGCCGTCACTCCTCGTGTAGCGTGCGATTTCGGTCACCCTTTCAGCGGCCGTCGTCGATCGCTGAGGCGGTGGTCCGAGGGCGTCCGGCCGTGCCGCGCGCCCGGGCAGGCAACGCTGCGCAAGAGTGAGGGAAGTGCACCGTGGCACAGGGTTCCGTGAAGTGGTTCAACGCCGAAAAGGGCTACGGCTTCATCGCCGTCGACGGCGGTCAGGACGTGTTCGTCCACTTCTCCGCGATCGAGATGGACGGCTACAAGGCGCTCGACGACGGCCAGCGGGTGGAGTTCGAGATCGCCCAGGGCCAGAAGGGCCCGCAGGCGGAACACGTACGCGTCATCGCCTGAGCGAATTCCCGACCTTTTCGCTCGCGGATCACCCCCGATCGGCTGGCGGGTCGGGGCTGCGGTGCGGACGCCCACCCGGGAAGATCGTGAGCCGTTCCAGCAGATGCTGAGGAGGGTTCATGACCGACCAGTCGCCCCCACCCACCACGCCCTCCGGGCCGGGTGAGCCGGGCCCGTCCGACCCCACCTCACCCATCTCCGGCGCGGCCCCGGGCACGCCACCGGCCTCCGGCGCAGATCCCGGGCCGCCACCCGGACACGACCCCGGCCCTGCGATGCCGCCCGGATACGGCCCCGGCCCTGCGATGCCACCCGGATACGGCCCCGGCCCTGCGATGCCGCCTGGATACGGGCCGCCACCCGGCCCGATCCCCCAGGGTTGGGGGCAGGCCGGTCCGGCGGGTACGCCGGATCCCACCGCGCAGGGCGGTTGGGGTCCACCGGCTGGGCCGCCGCCCGGTTGGGATCCGGCGCAGGGCGGTTGGGGTCCGGCCGGTGCGCCGCCGCAGGGCTGGGTCTTTCCGCCCACCGGCGGCTACCCGCCGGGGTCTGGTCCCTACGGTGGGCAGCCGTGGTATCCGGGGGCGCCGGTCAGCTGGTACCCGCCAGGTCACGGGTTCGATCCGAACGACGCCCTGGTCACTCCGCCCGGTGCCGGCATCGGGGCCTGGTTCGAGCGTTGCGGGGGCGCGCTGCGCCGAAGCTGGCGGCAGTTGGTGCCGATCATGCTGCTCACGCAGGTCCTGCCGGCGGCGGTGCTCTCGGTCATCTCGCTGGGTGTGGACCCGTCGCCCGGCTGGGAGGCGCAGGCCGAGATGGATCCGGCGGCCGGGCTGCCGGACAACTTCGCCGCCACCCTGGCGACCCTCGCCGTCGTGCTGGTCGGCGGCAGCCTGCTGATCGGTCTGGTGCAGGCGGTGGGGTGGGCCGCCGGCAGTTGGGTGATCACCCAGCAGGCCACCGGGCGGCCCGCCAGCCTGGATGCGGCGCTGCGGTACGGCCTGCGCCGGGCGCTCGGCCTCTGGGGCTGGACGTTGCTGGTCAGCGTGCTCATCGGTATCGGCTTCTGCTTCTGCGTCCTGCCGGGCATCTATCTGGCGTTCGCGTTGAGCCTGGTCGGTCCGGTCTACCTGTTCGAGCGGCAGAACCCGATCGGCCGGTCGTTCGGGATGTTCCACGCCCGGCTCGGGCTGTTGCTCGGCCGGGTGGCCGTGGTGGGCGGGGCTGTGATCGTCGGCACCGTGGTTCCGGGCTTCCTGGAGTCGGTGGGCACCGGCGCGTTGGGCACGGACCCGTTCGCGTCCCCGGGCGCCGCGGTCGGGGTGGTGGCGGTGATCGGTGTCGCGGCGCTGCTGGCGCTGCCGGCCCACCTCGTCCAGTTGATCGGTCTGCTGGTCACGTACACCGAGCAGCGGGCCCATGAGGGGCCGGTGAACAGCGCCGGACTGGCGGCCGAACTCGGCTGAGCGGCGTCATCGTGCTTGCACTCGGCAGGTGAGAGTGCTAAACAAGTCATTGGCACTCGCGTACCGTGAGTGCCAACGGTCGGGACGGTGGGGCCAGGTTGCCCAGGCGTGGAGACGCCGGGGCGGCACATGGCCGGTCGTCGCGGGCTATCCGGCCCGGCCGGAGGACGTCGTCGTCGCCTGGTGGCGGCGTCCCAAGGTGCGTAAACCAGGCGGCCCATCCGGGACACACACTCGGGTGGCCGTGAGTGTCCAGGAGGACAACGCCGTATGGCAAAGATGATCGCGTTCGACGAAGAGGCGCGCCGCGGCCTCGAGCGGGGCATGAACCAGCTCGCCGACGCCGTAAAGGTGACCCTCGGCCCGAAGGGCCGCAACGTCGTGCTCGAGAAGAAGTGGGGTGCCCCCACCATCACCAACGATGGTGTGAGCATCGCCAAGGAGATCGAGCTCGAGGATCCGTACGAGAAGATCGGCGCCGAGCTGGTCAAGGAGGTCGCCAAGAAGACCGACGACGTCGCCGGTGACGGCACGACGACGGCGACCGTCCTGGCCCAGGCCCTGGTTCGCGAGGGCCTGCGCAACGTGGCCGCCGGCGCCAACCCGATGGCCCTGAAGCGGGGCATCGAGGCTGCGGTCGCGAGCGTCTCGGAGGAGCTGTCCAAGCTCGCCAAGGACGTCGAGACCAAGGAGCAGATCGCCTCCACCGCCTCCATCTCCGCTGGCGACAGCACCGTCGGCGAGATCATCGCCGAGGCGATGGACAAGGTCGGCAAGGAAGGCGTCATCACCGTCGAGGAGAGCAACACCTTCGGGCTGGAGCTGGAGCTCACCGAGGGTATGCGCTTCGACAAGGGCTACATCTCGGCCTACTTCATGACCGACCCGGAGCGCATGGAGGCCGTCTTCGACGACCCCTACCTCCTGATCGTCAACAGCAAGATCTCGTCGGTCAAGGACCTGCTTCCGATCCTGGAGAAGGTCATGCAGTCGGGCAAGTCGCTGCTGATCATCGCCGAGGACATCGAGGGCGAGGCCCTGGCCACCCTGGTCGTCAACAAGGTCCGGGGCACCTTCAAGTCCGTCGCCGTCAAGGCGCCGGGCTTCGGTGACCGCCGCAAGGCCATGCTCGCCGACATCGCCATCCTCACCGGTGGCCAGGTCATCAGCGAGGAAGTCGGCCTCAAGCTGGACGCCGTCGGCCTCGACATGCTGGGCCGCGCCCGCAAGGTCGTGGTGACCAAGGACGAGACCACCATCGTCGACGGTGCCGGCGACGCCGACCAGATCCAGGGTCGGGTCAACCAGATCCGGGCCGAGATCGACAAGAGCGACTCCGACTACGACCGCGAGAAGCTGCAGGAGCGGCTGGCCAAGCTGGCCGGTGGCGTTGCGGTGATCAAGGTCGGCGCGGCCACCGAGGTCGAGCTCAAGGAGCGCAAGCACCGCATCGAGGACGCCGTTCGCAACGCGAAGGCCGCCGTCGAGGAGGGCATCGTCCCGGGTGGTGGCGTCGCGCTGGTGCAGGCCGGCAAGACCGCCTTCGACAAGCTGGACCTGGTCGGCGACGAGGCGACCGGTGCCAACATCGTCAAGGTCGCGCTGGACGCCCCGCTGCGGCAGATCGCCGTCAACGCCGGCCTCGAGGGCGGCGTCGTGGTGGAGAAGGTCCGTAACCTCGAAGCGGGTCACGGCCTCAACGCCGCCAACGGCGAGTACGTCGACCTGCTGGCCGCGGGCATCATCGACCCGGCCAAGGTGACGCGCTCGGCGCTGCAGAACGCCGCTTCCATCGCGGCGCTGTTCCTCACCACCGAGGCCGTCGTCGCGGACAAGCCGGAGAAGAACCCGGCTGCCCCGGCGGGCCCGGGTGGCGGGGACATGGACTTCTGAGTCCAGTTCCGACACACCGAACGGGGCGGGCCGCTGACGCGGTCCGCCCCGTTCGTCGTCAGGTGGGCAGTGGGCGCTGGTTGCGGCGCTTCTGCGCCCGGTCGTACGGCGGGAGCAGCTGGATCGGCGCGTCCACCATCTCCTGCGGTTCCTCGGTCAGCCGCTCGCCGTCGGTGGTCATCTCGGCAAGTTGCTCGGCGTCGCCGTAGTCGAGCCGGTCGAACGGGAGTTGGCCGGGCAGTTCGCCGACCGGTTTCCAGGTGATCGGCGGGCCGTCCTCGGTCTGGTCGTCATCCGTGGTCATGGCTGCCTCCTCTACCGAAACGGTAGGGGGCGTCGATGGGTAATGCGGGCGAATGGACTCATGTCCCATTTGCCCTCTCACGTCACCGGTAGGGTCCGCCGGTACAGGAAGAAGACCCGCTCGATCCGCGCGCCCGCGCTGCCGGAGTAGAACGGCACCGGCCCCACCCAGCCGATCTGCGCCCGGTCCACCCCCGCCGCACGCTGGTCGCGCAGGCAGCGTCGCAGCAGCACCCCGCCGATGCCCGAACCCTCGGCGGCGGGCGCGGTGCCCATCGGCCCGAACCAACTCGGCCGGGACGACCCGTAGGCGGCGAAGCCCAGCACCTCGCCGGTCCGCTCCGCCAGGTGGCAGCCGGCCCCCGCGCGGCCCACCGACCCGGCCAGCTCGCCGTCCCAGGCGCCACCGAAGGTGGACCGGGCGAACGCGGCCAGCGCCGGCAGGTCCGCGGGCTCCGCCCGGCGTACCGTGATGCCCTGCCCAGCCAGCCGTTGCTCCGCGGCCTCCGTCGACCGCAGGGCCGGTGACTCGTCGTACGACAGGTCCGCCGTCATGTTCCAGGCGGTCCGGTCCTGGTGGTAGCCGAGCGCCAGGGCGGCGCACACCGCTGGCGTGTACCGCACGTCGATGCCCGGCCAGGCGTAGTACGGCGGGTTTCCGGCGAGCAGCACCTCGGTGACGCCGCGCTCGGCGAGTGCCTGTTCGGCCCGCGACAGCAGCGCGCGGCCCACCCCCCGGCGGCGCTGCCCGGGGAGCACAGCGACCAGGTCCACGTGCCCGATGCCCACCTCGGCCGGCGACACCGAGCAGAGCAGCACCCCGACCAGGTCGTTCCCCCGGTACGCGCCCAGCCCGACCACCGCACGGTCGGCAGCGGCCCGGGTCCACAGCACGTCCACGATGGCGGCCGCCTCGGCGGCGTCCTCGGGCAGGTCGAGCGCCTGCGCGCAGAACCGCGCCACGGTGGGCGCGAGGTCGGGGCTGAGTTCGGCGACGGTGATCTCGGCGTCCATGGTCGCCGACCCTAGATCACCTGCTGGCGGTGACCGGCCCCGCCCTCGTTCACCCCCGGGCGGCGCGAACCGCTGCGTACGCGTCGACCTGGCCGGCTCCGGTGACGTTCGCCGGGCCGCCGCAGGCGTCGGTGGGGTTGCCGGAACGGTACGTCGGCTCGGCCGGCGTCGCGGTGTCCCGCAGGATCTGCCGGGTCCTGGTCAGGTCCCCGACCAGCGCCGGGTTCGCCGACCACATGAGCGCGACCACTCCCGCCACCTGCGGGGTCGCCATCGACGTGCCGTCCAGCGCCGCGTACCCGCCGCCGGGCATGGCCGACACCACGCCCACCCCGGGCGCCAGCACGTCCGGTTTGCCCGTGCCGCCCGGCACCGGCCCGCGTGAGGAGAACTCGGCCACCCGCCGCTGCGCGTCCACCGCGCCCACGGTCAGCACGTTCGCGTACGGCGCGGGCGGATCGTCGATCGACGCGCACCACGGGCCGGTGTTGCCGGCCGCGGCGACCACGAAGATCCCGGCGGCGTCCAGCGCCGTGGTGGCCGGGAGCAGGGCCTCCCGGTCGCAGCCCTCGATCGCCGGGCAGCCCCACGAGTTGGTCAGCACCTGCGGGGCGCGCTCTGGCCGGCCGTCGGTGAACGGATCACCGCCGGCCGGGAAGGGCGCCAACATGAACTGGAGGCAGTCCAGGTAGTGCCCCGGGCTGCCCAGATTGCGGTCCAGGTTGACGCAGCCCACCCACTGCGCGTCCGGCGCCACCCCGATGCCGTCCCGCCCGACCGCGCTGCCCACCGTGTGGGTGCCGTGCCCGCCCTGGTCGTTCGGCGTCCGGGTGCCGTCCCACGGGTCGTACCAGGAGTCGTCCCCGCCACGGAACCCGGCCCGCAGCGCCGGATGGCCGCCGTCCACACCGGAGTCGGAGCTGCCGACCACGATTCCCCTGCCGGTCACCCCCAGCTGGGACCAGACGCGGTCCGCGCCGAGCTGACGGATGTTCCACTCCGGGCCGGTCGGCGCGGGCGCGGTGCCCCGGCTCTGCCCCGCCGGGGCCGGCAGCGGCCGCAGGCGCTGGCTGACCAGCACCCGAGCCACCTCGGGTCGCCGCGCGAGCCAGGCCCGTACGGCCGGTCCGCCATCCACCTCGACCGCGTTGACCAGGTAGTACGGCACCGGGTCGAGTCGTAGCCGCCCCGCTGTGCGGCGCAGGTCGGCCTGGCTGCGGTCGGCGGTGGTCACCAGCCGCCGGTAGACCTCCGCCGCCCGGGCGTCCCGTCCGGCCTGCCCGGGGGCGCCGGCCGGGATGCCGCTCAGGTCGGCCTGCTCGCGCAGCACCACCAGCAGCCGCTCCCCGTACAGGCCGGGTTGGCCGGGCCCGACGTCGACGACACCAACGGTCACCAGCAGGACCGCCGCCGCCAGCGCGGCGACCCGGCGACTCGGGGTGCGTGCCGTCGGGCGGGCCAGCAGCACCGCGTACCCGATGGCGACCAGGACCGCGACGGCGAGGCCGGCGCCGGCGGCGGTCACCACCCAGAACGGGACGTCCCGGGTGCCGATCAGCAGCAGGGTGATCTCTTCCGGGTCGGTGAAGGCCAGCGGGCCGAGCGCGGCCAGGCCCACCAGCCAGCCGGTCGCGGCCCGGCCGGCGCGTGCGGCGCCGGCCGGGTTGGCGGTGGGCCGCCAGGCCGCGGCCGGGTCGGCGGTCGGTCTCCAGGCCGCGGCATACAGCGCGGCCAGCGCGAAGCCCGTCGGCGGCAGGGTCAGCAGGGCGGGCAACTGCGCGCCGGACTGGCCCGTCCCGGCCGCGAGCAGCAGCAGCGCCACCCCGGCGACCAGGCCACCGACCAGCACCAGGCGGGCCGGTCGGGGCGGTCGGCCAACCGCGAACCGGGACCAGAAGGTGGCGTCCAACAGCGTCGCGGCCAGCACCCCGAGCGCGGCCGCCGCCAACAGCGCGAGCGTTGTCTCCAGGAGCCCGCCGAGCGCGCCCAGCCAGGCCCACGGCAGCAGCAGCGCCAACCCGGCGGCGACCGCGAGCAGCGGCACCGGCCCGGGCCGGCGCGATCCACGCTGCCCCCCGACCGGATCCGGGCCCTCGACGGCCGGCGATGCGGCGTCGACGCTCGACTCCGTGCTTTCGGCGGCCCGAGCGGGGGCGGCGTCGCCGTTCGGCGCCGCATCGCCGGTGCGGTCGCTGGCCCCCGACGCGGTGGCGTCGCCGTTCGGCGCCGCACCGCCGGTGCGGTCCCTGGGCCACGACGCGGTGGCGTCGCTGTTCGGCGCCGCACCGCCGGTGCGGTCGCCGGCCCACGACGCGGTGGCGTCGGGAGCGGCGCCGACGTCCGAGCCGGACGATCGTCGCGCCGACCAGGCCACGGTGAGCGCGCTGAGCGATGCGGCGGCGGCCAGCGCGGCGAGGTACGCCTCGTGGTGTACGGGCGGCACGATGCGCAGCAGCGTGAGCACGCCGAGGGTGAGCGCGGCGGCCAACCACACCCGCCCGGTGGCCCGGACCGTGGTCGAGCGGGGCAGTACGGCCAGCAGCAGGGCGGGCGTGCCCACCAGCACGACGGTGACCAGGCCGAGCACCGGCCAGAGCCAACCCAGCCGGTCCCGTCCGAAGCCGAGCAGCACCTGATCGGTGAGCCAGCCACCGGTCTGGGTGGCCACCGTGACCGCGACGATCCAGCAGCCGACGAACACGGCCGCGACCACCGGCCACGGGGAGCTGCGGTGGCCGAGCCCGGGATGCGCAGGTTGACCATGCATCCGGAAACCCTACGACCAGCCCGAGCAGTCTCGAATCGAAGAACCGCGCAGATCTTGGACAGTTTCCGTCAGCCGCTGACGGAAACTGTCCAAGGTCTGCGGGCGGTCGACGTGAATCGGAGGCGAGGCGGGGCGGGCGGCGAATGTCGACACGCTTCCGTGGCGGTTACGGTGGATGGGTGCGTGACCCCAACATCTCCCGATCCGTCGCCGGTCAGCTCTCGCCGGTCCGCCGTACGGCCGACCTGCGCCGACTCCGCGCCGAGCGCTTCGACGTGCTGGTCATCGGGGGCGGGGTGACCGGTGCGGGCGCCGCCCTGGACGCGGCGTCCCGAGGCCTGAAGGTGGCCCTGGTCGAGGCGCGCGATTTCGCCTCGGGCACGTCGAGCCGATCCAGCAAGCTCATCCACGGTGGGCTGCGCTACCTGGAGCAGTTGGAGTTCCACCTGGTCCACGAGGCGCTGACCGAGCGGGGCCTGCTGGCGACCCGGCTCGCGCCGCACCTGGTCCGCCCGGTGCCGTTCCTGGTGCCGCTGCCGGCCGGCCGGGGCCTGCGGGACCTGCCCGCCCGGATCTTCCGCCGCTCGTACTACGGCGCGGGCGTGGCCACGTACGACGCCTTCGCCGGTCTCTTCGGCGGTGGTCGGGGCATGCCGCTGCACCGGCACCTGACCCGGGAGGGGGCCCGGCGGATCTTCCCGAGCCTGCGGGCCGACGCGCTGGCCGGGGCGATCCGCTACTACGACGGGCAGGTCGACGACGCCCGGCTGGTCGTCACCCTGGCCCGCACCGCGGCGAGCCTCGGCGCAACCGTGGTCAGCAGCACCCGTGCCGTCGGGCTGATCCGGCAGGCGCGGGAGGTCACCGGCGTACGGGTCCGTGACCTGGAGGCGCCGGCCGGGTCCCCGGACGCCGAGTTCGAGGTGCAGGCCCGCACGGTCATCGCCGCCACCGGTGTGTGGAGCGACGACATGTCCCGGATGCTCAACGACGTGGGCCTGCGGCCCGGCGTCCGGGTGCGCGCCTCGAAGGGGGTGCACCTGGTGGTGCCCCGCTCGGCGATCACCGGCGAGACGGGGCTCATCCTGCGGACGGCACGGTCGGTGCTCTTCGTCATCCCGTGGGGCGGGCACTGGATCATCGGCACCACGGACACCGACTGGCGCCTGGACAGATCGCACCCGGCGGCCTCGGCCAGCGACATCGACTATCTGTTGGAGCAGGTCAACACCGTGCTGGACCGGCCGTTGACCACCGCCGACATCGAGGGCGTCTACGCCGGGCTGCGGCCGTTGCTGGCCGGTGAGGCCGACTCCACGTCGAAGCTCTCCCGCGAGCACGCCGTGTTCGAGCCGATGCTCGGGCTGCTGCTGGTGGCCGGCGGCAAGTACACGACGTACCGGGTGATGGCGTCCGACGTGGTCGACCGGGCCGTACGCCGGTTGGGTGGCGCCCGCGCGTCGCGTACCGCCGACCTGCCGCTGCTCGGCGCGGACGGCTACCCGGCGATGTGGCGCGACCGGGCCGACCTGGCCCGCCGGCACGGCGTGCCGGTGGGCGTGGTGGAGCACCTGCTGGAGCGGTACGGCACCCTCACGCTCGACCTGCTGGCGCTGATCGACGTCGATCCGCTGCTGGCGTCCCCGCTGGCCGGTGCTCCCGAATACCTGGCGGCGGAGGTCGCCTACGCGGCGCGGGCCGAGGGCGCGCTGCACCTGGAGGACGTGCTGACCCGACGGACCCGGATCTCCTTCGAGACCAGCCACCGTGGCCTGGAGTCGGCCGAGCACACCGCCGAGCTGATGGGTGCGGTGCTCGGGTGGGACGCGGCGAGGAGCGCCCGCGAGGTCGAGCACTACCGCGCGCGGGTGGAGGCGGAGCGGCAGTCCCAACTGATGCCGGACGACGCCGGGGCGGACGCGGCCAGACTCGGCGTACCGGACGTACGGGGTTACGCGGCGGATCGGGGTGACGACGACCAGGCGGAGCTGCGCCCCACGTCACGATGACCGAAAAGTGACGTTACCGAGTGGTAACTATCGATACCGGCCCGGATGGTGGTTTCGAACGCTACCTACGGTGGGGTAGGTTTCCGCGCGTGCTGTACCGCGCGCGCCCCCGTCTCCTCACCCCGCTGCTTGCCCTGGTGCTCGCCGTCGCCCTGGCCGGGTGTTCGCTCTTCGGCCGCGATGACGCCGAGACGCCGGTCGCCCAACCGCCGGCCGGCTCGGCGGCCGGTGTGCCGGCACCCGAGATCCCGACGACGGTCGCCGCGGGCCAGGTCAGCCTGATCCAACGGCTCGGCGCCGACGCCCCGCTGCGCACGTTGAGCGTCGAGCGGGACGGCTCGTGGCAGTGCCTCGACTGTGCCGGCGACGGAGTCACCTCCCGGGGCAGGCTGGCCGCGGAGCAGACCGAACGCCTTCAGGTGCTGCTCGCCGACCCCCGGCTCGCCGAGGAGACCGACCAGGTCCGGCGGTACCGGACCACCTGTATCGACGCGCTGACGTCCAGCCTGCTCACCTCGTCCGGGCTGATCACCTCGCAGGACTGCCCGGGTGAGGAACGCCCGGCGGTGGCGGGGGAGATCCTGTTGCTGCTCACCCAGGCGACGCCGGCCGAGGTCAAGGGCTGAAGCAGCCCCTCAGAGCACCTTGCCCGGGTTGAGCAGGCCGGCCGGGTCCAGCGCCGCCTTGATGGCCTGGTGCACCCGGACGCCGACCGGGCCGATCTCGGCTGCCAGCCAGTCCCGCTTGAGCAGCCCCACCCCGTGCTCGCCGGTGCAGGTGCCGCCCAGGTCGAGACCGAGCCGCATGATCTCGTCGAACGCCCGCCGGCCCCGCTCAACGCTCGCCGGGTCGGCGCGGTCGACGACGATGTTCGGGTGCATGTTGCCGTCCCCGGCGTGCCCCACCACACCGATCGGCACGTCGCAGTCCGCCGCGATCCGGGCCACCCCGTCCAGCAGCGCGGCGAGCGCGCCCCGCGGCACCGCCACGTCGTCGATCACCAGGCCACCGCTGCCACCGGGGTGGGTGTCGGCGGCGAACTTCTCCATCGCCGGGTGGGCGAGGCGGCGAGCCTGCAACAACGCCGCCGCCTCCACCGCGTCGGTGGCCGCGTAGACCTCCTCGGCGCCGGCCGCTTCGCACACCTGCGCCAGGGCCGCCAGGTCGTCGCCCGCCCGGCTGCCGGTGTCGGCGGCGGCCAGCAACAGGGCCTGCGCGTCGGTCCGCAGCCCCATCGGCTGGTACGCCTCGATCGCCCGCAGGTGGGTCTGATCCAGCAGTTCCAGCATGCTGGGCGTGAGGCCCCGCGCGGCGATCTGGGCCACCGCCGTGCCGGCCGCCGCCGTGGAGCCGAAGACCGCCACCAGGGTCAGCGAGTCGGCCGGGGCCGGCCGCAGCGCCACGGTCACCTCGGTGATCACCCCGAGGGTGCCCTCCGAGCCGACGAAGAGCCGCGTCAGGTCGTAGCCGGCCACCCCCTTGGCGGTACGCCGCCCGGTGCGCAGCACCTCGCCGGAGGCGAGCACCACCTCCAGGCCGAGCACGTACTCGGTCGTCACGCCGTACTTCACGCAGCACATGCCGCCGGCGTTGGTGGCCACGTTGCCGCCGATCGTGGACGACTCCCAGGAGCCGGGGTCCGGCGGGTACCAGAGACCCTGCTTGGCGACCGCCGCGGCGAGCGCGGCGTTGACCACGCCGGGCTGGACCACCGCGATACGGCCCACCGGGTCGATCTCCCGGATCTCGTCCATCGCGACGGTGCTGATCACCACCGCACCGTCCACCGCGTTCGCCGCGCCGGCCAGCCCGGTCCGCGCGCCCTGCGGCACCACCGGTACGCCGTGCCGGGCCGCCGCCCGAATCACCGCCACCACCTGCTCCGTGCTGCGCGGGCGGGTCACCACGAGGGGGACGCCGGCGGCGCAGAGGTCGGCCTCGTCGCGCTGGTGCAGGCGTAGCAGGTCCGGGTCGGTGAGCACGGCGTTCTCGCCCAGGGCGGCGCGCAGGTCGTCGAGGAGTCCGGTGGGGGCCATGCCGCCGAGGCTAGGTCGCCGACCACCGATCATCAACGCGGGCTAGCTTGGGCACCATGCTCTACCTGGACCAGCCGGCCTGGCCGTGGCGCGGTCGACTCTGGTCGCACCTGATCAGCGACGTCTCCTACGCCGAGTTGCACGCCTTCGCCGAGGCGCTGGGCGCACCCCGGCGCGGCTTCGACCGGGACCACTACGACATTCCGGCCGACCGGTTCGCGGCGGCGGTGTGGCTCGGGGCCCGGGTGGTGCCGAGCCGGGAACTCGTCCGGTTGCTGCGCGACGCCGGACTGCGTCGCCCGAAGCACCTGGTCACGCCGGGATCGTCGGCGGCCCGGTGAGTGCGGCCAGTTCACGGCGCAGGTTGTCGCGGGCCCGCTGCTCCCACCGGTCGGCGAGCGGCGGCAGCCGGAACAGCGCGGGCAGCGCCAGCAGCCCGGTGAGCACGGTGGCCCGTCCAGCTCGGAAGGCCGACTCGGGCACGTGCGCGTACTCCCGCCTGATCGCCGCCGCGTAGCGGTCGTAGGCGGCCGGCGGCCCGGCCAGCACGGCGAGGTCCGCGTCGCAGAGCAGGGCGCCGTTCCGGTCGCGGGGCGCCACGGCGTGCCCGGCGGTGAGCAGGACCAGCCGGCGCACCTCGGCCACCGCGGGCGCCGGCACTCCGAGCCCGGTGAGCAGGTTCCCGGCCAGCGCGGCGCTGTCCCGTTCGTTGGTGTCGCCCGGGGCCCGCGGGTCGTAGACCGCGTCGTGGCACCAGGCGGCCAACCGGACCAGGTCGGGCCGGTCAGCCAGCGCGGCGTGCCGGTCCACCACATCGAGGACGACGCTCAGGTGCGCCACCGTGTGGTAGTGCCGGTGCGGCTCCCGCCACCGGGCGAGCAGCTCCTCCCCGGCCCGGGTGGAGCGCTCGTCGGGTCCCGCCCCGGCGTCGCGGGCCGCCGCCCGCCACCGGTCCAGCAGATCGGCCACCGCCCGAGTCTGCCGCATCCGTGCGCCGCAGGCGGGCGGGAGGATTCAGGGGGCCCGCCACGGGTAGTCGCGCCCATGGCGGTGGCCCGGGACAGAAGACCTCCGATGGTGCGGCGTACCCCGCTGCGTGAGGGCCTGGTGGACGTCGACGGGGCGCGCATCGCCGAGGCCACCGAGCAACTGCGGCACCGCGGCCGGGCCACCCTGCACGACCGGCTGCACCGGGTGCGGATGGCGGGTGGGTTGGCCGTCCAGGCCGGGTTGGCGGCCGGTCTGGCGTACCTCATCTCGCACAAGGTGCTCGGCAATCCGCAACCGGTCTTCGCGCCGATCTCCGCGGTCGGCACGCTTGCCGCGTCGGTCGGGCAGCGGTTCCGCCGGACCGTTGAGCTGATCGTCGGGGTGGGCGTCGGGGTGTTCGTCGGCGACCTCCTGATCTATTTCCTCGGCACCGGCGCGTGGCAGCTCGGCCTGGTGGTCACGGTGGCGATCCTGCTCACCATCTTCGCCGGGGCGAGCGTGGCCATCGTCATCCAGGCGGCGGCCACGGCGGTGCTGATCGTGACGTTGAGCCCGTCCACCCAGAACCTGGAGATCCCGCGCTTCGTCGACGCGTTTCTCGGCGGCGGCATCGCGTTGCTGGTGACGGCGGTCCTGTTGCCGCTGAACCCGCTCCGGGTGATCAACCGGGCGGCCCGCCCGGCGCTGGACCTGCTCGCCGCCCAGCTCGACGCCACCGCCGACGGGCTGCGCGACCGGGACCGGGCCGGCATCCAGCGGGCGCTGGAGCGGCTGCGCAACAACAAGGACGAGCTGGCCACCCTGGGCGAGGCGATCGAGGGCGCGAAGGAGACGGCCACCCTGTCGCCGGCCCGCTGGCACCGCCGCGGCGAGCTGATCCACTACGCGGAGGCGGCCGACCCGATCGACCGCGCGATGCGCAACAGCGGCACGCTGATCCGCCGGTCCGTCACCCTGATCGAGGACGACGAGCCGGTGCCGGACCCGATGCCGGACGCGATCCGCCACCTCGCCGAGTCGGTCCGGCTGCTCAAGCACGAGTTCGCGGCGGGCGAGGAGCCGCAGAAGGCACGGGAGCGCTCGCTGCGGGCCGTCAGCGAGGCCGGCCGGGCGTACGGGGCGGGAGTCGGCTTCTCCGGCAGTGTCGTGATCGCCCAGATCCGGACCACGGCGAGTGACCTGCTGGTGGCCTCCGGTGTCGAGCAGGAGGAGGCGAACCGGTGGATCCGGACGGCCTTCGGGGAGCAGGAACGGCCGGTCGGCGAACCGGCCGAGCCGGGCGAGGCGCCGAAGCCACCCACCGCCCCGCCCGTCGGCTGAGCGCGAGCAGCAGGCGCACGGTCCGGGCCTCAGCCCCGCTCGACTCAGCTCAGCTCGGCGAGCGCGGCGAGCAGCCGGTCGACCTGGGCCGTGGTGCTGCCGATGAGCACACCCGCGCCGAACGGGGCGTACAGCTTGTGGCCGGAGACGGCCAGGTAGTCCACGTCGAGCGTGTGCAGGTCGACCGGGGCGTGCGGCGCGAGCTGTGCGGCGTCGAGGACGATCCGGGCGTTGTGCCGGTGGGCCACCCGGGCCAGCTCGGCGACCGGCCACAGCTCCCCGGTCACGTTGCTCGCCCCGGTCACGGCGACCAGCACCGGCAGCGCGGGGTTGCTGTCGCGGCGCAGCTCGGTGAGGGCGGCGGCGAGAGCGCGTACCGCCCCGGCCGGGTCGGCGGGTACCGACAGGCGCACCGAGCCGCGGGGCCAGGGCAGCAGGTTGGCGTGGTGCTCGCCCGCGAAGGTGACGACTGTCGTGCCGACGGGCAGCGCCCGGGCCAGCAGGTTGAGAGCGTCTGTGGTGTTCCGAGTGAAGATCACGTGGTCGTCGGCGCGGGCGCCGAAAAAGTCGCCGACCGTCTGCCGGGCCCGCTCGTAGGCCAGGGTGCAGCGCCGCGACAGCGCTCCCGCGCCGCGGTGCACGCTGGCGTACCAGGGAAGCAGTTCGGTCACCGCGTCGGCCGCGGCCCGCGCGCACGGCGCGGTGGCCGCGTAGTCGAGGTTGATCTCGCCGGGTACGCCGAGCACGTCGAGCGGCGCCAACGGGCTGGGCGCGACGGTGGGCAGGGCGGGCAGCGAGGGTACGAGGGTGACGGACACGCCGGAACCTCCGGGGTCAGGGACCCCGGGTGCGGTGTCGGGACGGGGTCCGCGCTTGCCCAGCACGCCGATCGGGCTGGGCCCGGTCATCACCCGGGGCACCCCACCGCGAACTCGACGAGGGTTGCCGGCCAGCAAGCCGGGGCTTCACGCTGGCGCTCGTGACCTGCCGGCAGCATAGCGGCTGTGGATGCGACCGGACCAGCCGGCGGGGGATGGCTACGCTGACCGCATGGCCGACACCCCGCCCGGTGCACCCCTGCCGTCGCCGCCCACGCCCGCCGATCCGGCTGTCGTCGCGGCGCCCCGGATGCCGCCGCGCCGACTGGTTTGGCTGCGGTTCCTGGTGCTGGCCGGGGTGGTGCTGTTCATCGCGGCGTGCGCGGTCTTCATGGTCATCACCCTCGGCCAGTCGCTGGGCCTCGACGCGCTGCTCATCGGGGTGGTCGCCGCGATCCTGCCGGTGCCGGTGCTGGTCGCCTGCTTCCTCTGGCTCGACCGGTACGAGCCGGAACCGCTGAAATACCTGATCTTCTGCTTCGCCTGGGGCGCGTTCGTCTCCACCGCCGCCTCGCTGAAGGTGAACGAGTTCGCCGCCGGGCGGTTCGCCGACTGGGGGCTGCCGGAGGCGCTGACCGGCGTGCTGGTGGCGCCGTTCATCGAGGAGCTGACCAAGGCCCTCGGTCCGATCCTGCTGCTGGTGTTCCGGCGTCGGGAGTGGTCCGGCATCACCGACGGCCTGGTCTACTGCGGGCTCTCCGCGGTCGGCTTCGCGATGGTGGAGAACATCCTCTACCTGGGCGGGTACGGCTATGCGGCTGGCGCCGACCGGTACGGCCCGGCGACCGGCACCCAGCAGGTGATCGCCATCTTCATCGTGCGGATCCTCCTGTTCGGGTTCGCCCATCCGCTCTTCACCTCGATGACAGGTGTCGGGCTCGGTGTCGCCTCGCGCACGGCCGACCGGCGGGTCCGCGTGCTCGCCCCCATCGCCGGCCTGCTGCTGGCGATGATGCTGCACGGCACGTGGAACCTGCTGCCGACGTTGACCCAGGCCACCGGCGAAGCGGTGATCATGCTGTACGGCTTCCTGGGCCTGATGGTGCCGGTGTTCTTCGGCACGGTCGGGCTGGCCGTGTGGCTGCGCGCCTGGGAGGGGCGGCTCACCGAGCGGACCCTGCCCGACTACGTGCGCGCCGGCTGGCTGAGCCCGCCCGAGGTGGCCGCCCTGAGCAGCCTGGGCCGCCGGCACGCGGCCCGCAGCTGGGCACGCCGGGTCGCCGGCGACGCCGGGGTGCGGGCGATGCGCGGGTACCAGCTCGCCGCGACGCGGCTGGCCCTGCTGCGCGACGGGACGCTTCGTGGTCTGGACCGTAAGCCCGCCGACCGGGAGCGGGCGGTTGCCGAGGAACGGCAACTGCTGGAGGCCATCACCGCGCACCGGTCGTTCTTCGTGGGGCGTGACCCGCAGGCGCCGGTGGGTGTCTGGGACGGCAGCCGCTACCACCTGCGCTTCCCGGACGGTACGCAGCGGCCGGTGGAAGCGCCCGACGAGCCGGTCGTGCCGATCCCGGTGGTGCTCGCCCCGCCGCCGCCCCCCATGGGCTACGCGCCGCCCGGTTGGCACGGCCTGCGCCCCCCGGCGCCGTGGCCGCCCGGTCACTCCTGACGGGCGCTGGCGGGGGTCAGGTCATCAGGGTGGTGAGGAAGTCACCGAGCCCCTGCGCCATCGCCATCAGCGCGGCTCCGATCCCCTTGAACATCTGCGCGGCCCCGTCCGGCCGGAACGCCATGAAGTAGATCAGGAACGCGACGCTGCCCCAGGCCAGCAGTTTCTTCACGAATACCGGCATCGTCCCTCCCCAGGGCCCACGGTCGCCGGCTGGCTTCCCACGCCACGGGCTGGCAAACGGCGCGGTGGCGCCCGCTGGCCAGGGGAGGTGCGTCAGAGATAGAGGCCGGTGGAGTCGTTCTCGACCCGCTCGGCGGCCACGGCGTGCACGTCGCGTTCCCGCAACAGCACGTACCCGCGGCCGTGCAGCTCGACCTCGGAACGCTCGTCCGGGTCGAAGAGCACCCGGTCGCCGGAGACGATGGCGCGGACGTTCGGCCCCACGCCGACGGCGGTGGCCCACGCGAGGCGCTTGCCGACCGCGGCGGTAGCCGGGATGACGATGCCAGCGGTCGAACGGCGCTCGCCCTCGCTGCCGTCCATCCGTACCAGCACGCGGTCGTGCAGCAGGCGGATCGGCAGGCCGGAGTCGAAATCCTGGTCGGCGGTCACGGGGCAGACGCTACCGTGTCGCGAGGGACCGGCCGCCGGTGGTTACGTCCCTGGCCGTCCGGGCATTGTGTGGCGGAACTGCCCTACGGTGTGGGGAACGGACGTATGCTGTCCGACCTGTCGCCGTGGGCGGACGACTCTTCTGCCAGGAGGTGCGCTTGAGCCGCTTCGAGCGGGTACGCGGGCGGCTGCGCCGCGCCTACCGGTCAGGACAGGAGTCGGTTCGCGCGGCTCAGGAGACGCCGAGCGACGCGCCGGAGACGGCCGGGGTGGCCTCGCCGGCCGTTCCCGGGCCCGCCGCTCCGGCGAAGGCCACGGTCGTCGGCGCGGAGCCTCCGGTGGACCTGCACAGCTCGACGTCCAGCCGGGACGACGCCGACGTGCCGCACGGGCTGCGGATCGCCGCCGCCTGGTGCTGGCGGCTGATCGTGATCGGCGTGGTGGCGTGGGCGCTGCTCCGGATCGTCGGCACGGTCCGGATCGTGATCATCCCGCTGGCCATCGCGTTGCTGCTCTCGGCGTTGCTCGCGCCGGCCGTGGGTTGGCTGCTGCGGGCCCGGTTGCCCCGTTCGCTGGCGACGGCCGTGGTGCTGGTCGGCGGTCTGGCGGGCGTCATCGGCACGCTGACCCTGGTGGTGAACGAGTTCATCCAGGGCGTACCGGAGCTGAGCGAGAAGTCCTCGCAGGGCGTCCGGCAGATCCAGAACTGGCTGAAGACCGGCCCGTTGCACCTGTCCGACACCCAGCTCGACCGCTACATCAACGAGGCGCAGGGCTGGATCAACGACAACACCTCGAAGTTCACCAGCGGCGCGCTGAGCACCGCGGCGACGCTGGCGGAGGTGCTGACCGGCACGCTGCTGGTGCTGTTCGCGACGTTCTTCTTCCTGCGCGACGGCAACAAGATCTGGCGTTTCCTCGTCCGGCTGCTGCCGGTGGCCGCCCGGTGGAAGGTCGACGACGCCGGCCGCGCCGCCTGGCAGACCCTCGTCGCGTACGTCCGCGCGACCGTGCTGGTCGCCTTCATCGACGCGGTCGGCATCGGCATCTTCCTGGTCATCTTCGACGTGCCGTTCGCCTTCCCGCTGGCGGCCCTGGTGTTCCTCGGCGCGTTCATCCCGATCGTCGGCGCGGCGCTCTCCGGTGGGGTGGCGGTGCTGGTGGCGCTTGTCGACAGCGGGCCGGTAACCGCGCTGATCATCCTGGGTGCGGTTATCGGTGTGCAGCAGGTGGAGGGCCACATCCTCCAGCCCCTCATCATGGGCCGGGCGGTGGCCATCCACCCGCTCGCGGTGATCATCGGGATCGCGGCCGGCGTGGTGCTCGCGGGCATCACCGGCGCGCTGGTCTCCGTGCCGCTGATCGCGGTGCTGAACACCGCCGTACGCCGACTGGCCGCCCGCACGGTCCCGGACACCCCACCCGACGCCGTCGTCGTCGCCGCGCAGGCCCCCTGACCGCACGAGCGGCGCGCCTCCCGCGCCATGATCACGCACGATCGTTGATGTCAACGCTGTTGCGTTTGGCGATCGGGACTTGAGTCAAGGGCTTTGGAGACGCGAACGGGACTTCTGATAGATCAGCTTGTGTCGAGCAAGGTG
>NZ_JBEXHY010000102.1:0-19432 GCF_040608295.1 Micromonospora sp. NPDC005197
CCGAGCGCACCGACCGTTCGGAGCGCGCCGACCGCAACGACCGCGGCCAGCGTGTCGAGCGGGACAACGACGACGACGACGGTGAGGGCGGCGGTCGGCGTGGCCGGCGCAGCCGCTTCCGGGACCGTCGGCGTGGCCGTGGCGAGCGGGCGGAGACCGGTGGTGACACCGGTGGCCGTGAGCCGCAGGTCGGCGAGGACGACGTGCTCGTCCCCGTGGCCGGCATCATCGACGTGCTCGACAACTACGCCTTCGTGCGGACGACCGGTTACCTGGCCGGCCCGAACGACGTGTACGTCTCGATGTCCCAGATCAAGAAGTACGGTCTGCGCCGCGGTGACGCGATCACCGGCGCGGTGCGTGCGGCCCGCGAGGTCGGCAACACCGGTGACCAGCGGCGGGACAAGTACAACCCGCTGATGCGGCTGGACACGATCAACGGGATGGAGCCGGACGAGGCGCGGCGGCGGCCGGAGTTCTACAAGCTCACGCCGCTCTACCCGCAGGAGCGCCTGCGGCTGGAGACCGAGCCGCACATCCTGACCACCCGGGTCATCGACCTGGTCATGCCGATCGGCAAGGGCCAGCGGGCGCTCATCCAGTCGCCGCCGAAGGCGGGTAAGACGATGGTGCTCCAGGCGATCGCGAACGCGATCACCCGGAACAACCCGGAGTGCCACCTCATGGTGGTGCTGGTCGACGAGCGGCCCGAAGAGGTCACCGACATGCAGCGGTCGATCAAGGGCGAGGTCATCGCGGCCACGTTCGACCGTCCGCCGCAGGACCACACGACGGTGGCGGAGCTGGCCATCGAGCGGGCCAAGCGCCTGGTCGAGCTGGGTCACGACGTCGTCGTGCTGCTCGACTCGGTGACCCGGCTCGGTCGGTCGTACAACCTGGCGGCGCCGGCCAGCGGCCGGATCATGTCGGGTGGTATCGACTCCACCGCGCTCTACCCGCCGAAGCGCTTCCTCGGCGCGGCCCGCAACATCGAGAACGGCGGGTCGCTGACCATCATCGCCACGGCGCTGGTGGAGACCGGGTCCATGGCGGACACGGTCATCTTCGAGGAGTTCAAGGGCACCGGCAACGCCGAGTTGAAGCTGGACCGGAAGATCGCCGACAAGCGCACCTTCCCGGCCATCGACATCAACCCGTCCGGCACCCGGAAGGAAGAGGTCCTGCTCGCGCCCGAGGAGCTGGCCATCATCCACAAGCTCCGCAAGGTGCTGCACTCGCTGGACTCGCAGGCGGCGATGGATCTCCTGCTGGACCGGCTCAAGCAGTCCCGCACCAACATCGAGTTCCTGATGCAGATCGCGAAGTCGACGCCGGGGGAGTAACCGTTCCCGGTTGACCGACGACGAAGGGGCACGGCCATAGCGGCCGTGCCCCTTCGTCGTGTCCGCCCATCGTCCTTTGCTCTGCTTCAACCGGCGCAACACTTCGGGGCGCTTTGTGTTGCGTCCGTTGAAGCAGAGCAAAGGGGAACGAGAGGGAGCGGCCGGCCCTGCTCGCACGCCACCAGAGGGGGTTCGGCGGGGAGCCAGGAGCCGGGGTTGGCGGAATTTTCCTCCGGTTCAGTCGACAGGTCTTGAAACTTCTATTCACTGCCGGGTTGACTGTCGTCCATGCGTACCCGCAGACGATCCGCCCGTCGCACCGGTGTCCTGCTGCTGACGCCGCTGCTCGCCCTGGCCGTGTCGCCGCCGGCCACCGCCGCGCCGCCGGCACCGTCGGTGGCCACCCGGCCCGTGGCGTCGCCGCCCGCGCTCCCGGCCACCGCCGCCGAGGACGCACCGGCCGCGTCGTCCCACCCGGCCGACTCGGTCAGCCTCGCCGCCGACCCGACCGCCGCGACCGCCCCGACCGCCGCCGCTGGCGGACTGGAGCCGGCCGGCGGCCTGGAGACCACGAAGGCCACCCGTCCGGTCGCGCCGGGCGTGCAGCTCACCTCCTTCGACAGGTACGACGCCGATGGCTGGCTGCGCGCCGACGCGCTCACCACCGACCTGGCCGGCGGGTCCACGGTCGACTACGTCAACTCCGGCGCGGTCAGCCGGGCCGAGCCGCTGCGCAAGGCGGTGGACGACTCGCGGGCGGTCGCCGCGGTCAACGGCGACTTCTTCGACATCAACAACTCCGGGGCCGCGCAGGGCGTCGGCATCCGCGACGACGAGCTGATCCAGTCGGCGGTCGGCGGTCACCGCAACGCCGTGGCGGTCACCGCCACCGGGATCGGTCGCGTGGTCGAGGTGAACTTCGACGGCAGCGCCACCCTGCCCACCGGGCCGGTGGCGCTGACCCAGTTCAACAACATGGTGCAGGCCGACGGCATCGGCGCGTTCACCGAGCTGTGGGGGACGTACTCCCGGCAGCGTGCCGTGGAGGGCGCGGCCCGGGTGGTCGAGGTGACAGTGACCGGCGGCCGGGTGGCCGCGGTGGCCGGCGTGGCCGGCAGCGGCCCGGTCGTCGCCGGCAGCACGGTGCTGCTCGGCCGCGACGCCGGCGCGGACGCGCTGGGCGGGCTGCACGTCGGTGACCCGGTCCCGGTGACCTGGCGGCCGAAGTCGTCCGACGGGAGCGCCCTGCACGCGGCGGTCGGAGGTGGCAACGTCCTGGTCCGCGACGGCGTCGTGCAGAGCATCGCCGATGCGACCCTCGCCCCGCGTACGGCGGTCGGGTTCAGCGCCGACGGCCAGAAAATGATCATGCTGACCGTGGACGGCCGGCAGGTCGACAGCCGCGGCGTGACGCAGACCGAGATGGGCCGGATGATGGCCGAGCTGGGCGCCCGGGACGCGCTCAACCTCGACGGTGGCGGATCGTCCACGCTGCTGGCCCGGGAGCCGGGCGCGTCGGCCGTGCAGGTGGAGAACGGCCCCTCCGACGGCAGCGAACGGGCGGTGCCCAACGGCCTGGCCATCTACGCGCCGAAGGGCAGCGGCCGGCTCACCGGCTACTGGGTCGAGACGTCCAGCGATCCCACCGCCGCCCCGGGCGTCTCGCCGGTGCGCGGTGGCCGGCCCGACCGGGTCTTCCCCGGGCTGACCCGCACCCTCACCGCGGCCGGCTACGACGAGACGTACGGCCCGGCCGCGGGTGCGCCCACCTGGCGGGCCACCCCGGCTGCCCGGGGCCGCATCGACCGTGACGGGGTCTTCCACGCCGGCACGCCGGGAGCCAGCACGGTCACCGCCGCACGGGGTCGGGCGACCGGCTCGCTGGGCCTCACAGTCCTGGGCCCGCTGACCCGGCTCGGCGCCACGGTGCCACGGATCGGGCTGACCGGCCGGGACGGCAACGCCCTGGTCGGGGTGGTCGGCTACGACGCCGAGGGCAACACCGCGCCGATCGAGCCGGCGGACCTCACCCTCGACTACGACCACGACCTGCTGCGGATCGCCCCGAGCCGGGACGGCAACCTCACCGTCACCGCGCTGCGCGACACCGGCTCCGCCCTGGTGACCGTCCGCGTCGGACGGACGAGCACCGTCCTGCCGGTCACGGTCGGGCTGACCGACGTGCCGGTCGCCGGCTTCGACGACGCGGCGTCCTGGCGGTTCAGCCAGGCCCGCGCCAGCGGCTCGGTCGCGCCGGCGCCAGGTCACACCGGCACCGGCCTGAAGATGTCGTACGACTTCAGCCAGTCCACCGGCACCCGGGCCGCGTACGCCGACCCGCCGGCCTGGATCGAGGTGCCCGGCCAGCCGCAGGCCTTCGGCATGTGGATCCACGGCAACGGCACCGGGGAGTGGCCGAGCCTGCACCTGCACGACGCGCAGGACACCCAGCACGTGCTGCGCGGCCCGCTGATCACCTGGACCGGCTGGCGGTACGTGGAGTTCGCGGTGCCGGCCGGGGTGCAGTACCCGGTACGGGTGCGCCGCTTCTACGTGGCCGAGACCAACGCCGCCGCGCAGTACACCAGCGAAGTGATCATCGATGACCTGGTGGCGAAGGTGCCGCCGACGGTCGACGTGCCGGCGGCGGCCCCGCGCACCGACCTGGTGGTGGTCCGCGACGGCACGGTGGACGGCGCGCCCTGGCGGTTCGCGGTGCTCTCCGACGCCCAGTTCGTCGCCGCCGACCCGGACAGCGACCTGGTCGCCCAGGCCCGGCGGACGCTGCGCGAGGTGAAGGCCGCCCGGCCGGACTTCCTGCTGATCAACGGTGACTTCGTGGACACGGCCTATCCGGCCGACTTCGCGCTGGCCCGGCGCATCCTCGACGAGGAACTGGGCGACGCGCTGCCCTGGTACTACGTCCCCGGCAACCACGAGATCATGGGTGCCCCGATCAGCAACTTCGAGGCCGCGTTCGGCGCCACCTCGCGGGTGTTCGACCACGCCGGCACCCGGTTCGTCACGCTGAACTCGTCCACCGGGACGCTGCGTGGTGGCGGCTTCGACCAGGTGCGGATGCTGCGCGAGACGCTGGACGCGGCGGCCACCGACCCGCGCGTCGGCTCGGTCGTCGTCCTGCACCACCACCCGGCGCGTGACCCGAGCCCGGCGCAGGCCAGCCAGCTCGGCGACCGCAAGGAGGCGGCGCTGCTGGAGCAGTGGCTGGCCGACTTCCAGCACCGCACCGGCAAGGGCGCGCTGTTCGTGGGCGGGCACGTCGGCACCTTCCACGCCGACCGGGTCGACGGGGTGCCCTACGTGATCAACGGCAACTCGGGCAAGACGCCGTCGACCCCCGCCGACCAGGGCGGCTTCACCGGCTGGACGGAGTTCGGTGTCGACCCGGTCACCCCGGCCGAGGCCGACCGGGCCCGTCGCGACCCGCTCGCCGAGGGGCCCCGCTGGGTGGACGCGGAGTTCCACGCGCACACCGACCGGCTGACGCTCGCCGCACCGGCCCGCGTCGCGGTCGGCGCCCCGGCGGCGGTCACCGCCACGCTCACCCAGCCCGGCGGCCGTACGGTCCCGGTGGCCGCTCCCGTCAGCGCCGACTGGACCGCCTCGCCGAACCTGCACATCGGCTCGGCGGCCGGCGTGCGCCCGTGGCACACCGCCCGCTTCGACCCCGCCACCGGCACCCTGACCGTACTGCGCCCCGGCGCACCCGTACGCCTGAGCGTCACCGTCAACACCATCCGCGCCGAAGCCACCATCTCGCTCATCCGGTGAGCGCCTAGCAGGGCCCTTCCCCGCCGAAGGGCCCTGCTCGCGCTCAGAAGTCGCCGTCGGCCACCTGGAAGACGGTGAGGCCGAGGGCTCGCCACATCTGCACCACCTGGACGCGGTCGTCGAAGACGCCGGCCACCCGGTAACGGTCCCGGATCTCCCGGTCGTAGATCTCCCGCTTCACGATCGAGTCCTTCCGGGAGTCGCCGACGGCCCGCAGGTGCAGGCCCAGGTAGGGGACCCGGACGTGCCGGGCCAGCCACGCCTCGGTGGCCGCGCGGGCGGAGGCGTCCCTCCCGGAGCAGAAGACCACCCCGTACCCGGCCGCGTGCATCGCCCGGACCGCCGCGATCACCGCCGTGTTCGGCTCGTCCTCGCCCACCCGGGTCATGTCGTACGGGCTGCGGGACACGGCCAGCGCGACGGTGCCGTCGATGTCCACCAGGACGATCTCGGGTGGCTCGGTCGACGGCGGGTGCACGACGGCGGGGCGCCCGGTGCGGGCCTGCGGCACCGGCAACGGCAGGGTCCGCCCCTCGAGGTACCGCTCGTGCAGCCGACGGATGGCCTCGGCCCCGACCTGTTCGGCCGCCGGGCGGGCGGCGTCGCGGCGCAGGCATTCGGCAAGCGGCACGTCGGTGAAGTCGTGCACCTCGAAATCCGCGCCGTGGCGGACGGCCAACTCGGCCCAGTCGCGCAGCGTCCGCGAGCGCAGGTTGGTGTCGTCCACGCAGACGTCCGCCCGGGCCCGCAGCAACGCCTCGACCTGGGCCCGCTGTACGACGGTCACCTGGGCCTCGGCCCACTGGGTGAAGAGCCGCTCGCCGTGCAGCATCCGGCGCAGGTCGTCCCGGTTGACCCGGACGACGGACGGCTGAAGCGTGCGGGCGAACGTCGTCTTGCCCGAGGCGGGCAGTCCCCGGGTGGCGATCAGGCGGGTCATCGGCGGCGCACCTTCGGCTCGGCGTGCGTACCCCCGGCGGGGTACCCGGCGGTGGTCCGCCGGGTGGGCGAATGCCCTGTCGGGCGGTGGGAATGCGGACGGGGAGGCACGTGTTGACGATGCCGGACGAGGTGTGCGGCCCGCTTACCGGGTCGGCTCCGGCCCATGGCACACTGGTCAATCGGCCACCGGTTCCGGTTCACGCCCGAGCCCGTCGCGTACGGCGCGACGAGCGATGACGGCGACCCGGCGACCACCAACGAGAGGACCGAGGCGAGATGAAGGCAAACATCCACCCGGAGTACGTGACCACCGAGGTCAGCTGCTCCTGTGGCAACACGTTCACGACCCGCAGCACCGCCAAGGGCGGGGCGATCCACGTCGAGACCTGCAGCGCCTGCCACCCGTTCTACACCGGTAAGCAGCGCGTTCTCGACACCGCCGGCCGGGTCGCGAAGTTCCAGCAGAAGTACGCCAAGGTTCAGGCCAAGAAGGCCAAGTAACTCCCCGTTCGGCGCCCGCGTCCGGTTTTGCACCGGACGCGGGCGCCGTCCGCGTTTCGCCTGTTTCCACGCGCCGTCGGCTCTCGGGGCCGGCCCGGTGTCGCACCGTCGAAGGAGCATCCGCAGCATGAGCAGCGAGCGTCTGGCCGGCCTCCTCGACGAGTACGCGGAGCTGGAGAAGCGGCTGGCCGACCCGGCCATCCACGCCGACCAGGCCACCGCGCGCCGGGTGGGCCGCCGGTACGCCGAGCTGGTGCCGCTGCACAAGGCCGCCGGTGAGCTGGAGCAGGCGCGCGCCGACCTGGCCGCGGCCCGCGAGCTGGCCGCCGAGGATCCCTCGTTCGCGGCCGAGACCGAGGCGATCGCGGCGTCCCTGCCGGTGCTGGAGGAGCGCCTCGCCGAGCTGCTCATCCCGCGTGACCCGCACGACGCCAAGGACGTGATCGTCGAGATCAAGGCCGGTGAGGGCGGCGAGGAGTCGGCGCTGTTCGCCGGCGACCTGCTGCGGATGTACACCCGGTACGCCGAGCGGCACGGCTGGATCACCGAGGTGATCGACGCGCAGGACTCGGATCTCGGCGGCGTCAAGGACGTGTCGCTGTCGATCAAGACCAAGGGCGTGCCCGAGGGTGGGAACGGCGTCTGGTCGCGGCTCAAGTGGGAGGGCGGCGTGCACCGGGTGCAGCGCGTCCCGGTCACCGAGTCGCAGGGCCGGATCCACACCAGCGCGGCCGGGGTGCTGGTGCTCCCCGAGGCCGAGGACGTCGACGTCACCATCGACGCCAACGAGCTGCGCATCGACGTGTTCCGGTCGTCCGGGCCGGGCGGCCAGTCGGTGAACACCACCGACTCGGCGGTACGGATCACCCACCTGCCGACCGGCATCGTCGTCTCCTGCCAGAACGAGAAGTCCCAGTTGCAGAACCGGGAGCAGGCGATGCGGATCCTGCGGGCCCGGCTGCTCGCCGCCGCCCAGGAGCAGGCCGACGCCGCCGCCTCGGACGCCCGCAAGGCGCAGGTACGCACCGTGGACCGCTCGGAGCGGATCCGCACGTACAACTTCCCGCAGAACCGGATCACCGACCACCGGATCGGCTACACCGCCTACAACCTGGATCTGGCGCTCGCCGGCGACCTGGACGGGGTGCTGGACGCCCTGGCCGAGGCCGACCGCGCCGCCCGGCTGGCCGGCGACACCGAACTGACGCGCCGCTGACCGTACCGCCGGCCTGCGCGGCCGCGACCCCGGTCGATCATGGAGTTGTGGTGGGGAGTTTGTCGCGTCGTGCGCCTTTTGTGGGGGACCACAAGTCCTTGATCGACCCCGTAAGGGGGGTCAGCTCGCGCGGGGGCGTGACTTCGCGCGCAGCATCTCCCGGTCGGCCTGCTCGAATGCGACGCTGAGCGCGTCGCGCAGCCCGCCGCCGCCGGAGACCTCGGCGAAGCCGATGCTCACCCCGACCGGGGTGCCCGGCACCAGGGACTCCCAGTCCTCGTTGCGCACGGCCGCCTCGATCCGGCGGGCCACCTCGGCGGCCTCGGTCATGCCGGTCTCCGGGAGCACCACCACGAACTCGTCCCCGCCGTAGCGGGCCACGAAGTCACCCCGGCGCATCACCCGGTTGATCACCCCGGCGATGCGTTGCAGCACCAGGTCGCCGGAGTGGTGCCCGTGGCGGGTGTTGACCGCCTTGAAGCCGTCCAGGTCGCAGACGCCGATGACCACCCGCTCGCCCCGGGTGACCACAGCGGTGATGTACCGCTCCAGCCTGCGCCGGTTGGGTAGCCCGGTGAGCGGGTCGGTCAGCGCTTCGCCCTCGTACCGGGCCGCCTCCCGACGCATCTCCTCGTGGTCGATCCGGGCGGCGATGCCGTCGATGTAGACGTCGCGCAGCCGGTCGTTGCGTTGCGCGGCGAGCCGGAACGCCAGCCGGTCCGCCCGGTGCGCCGCCGGGTGGTCGCCAGCGCGGGCCAGCGCGATGCTGCGCAGCCGGGCCGGCTCGGCCGCGCCGAGCGTCTCGGTGGACACCCGGATGGTGTCCAGCCGGGCGACCGCCTCGATGGGCCGACCATCCGCGACGGCCAGGCAGACCATGCCGAGCTGTCGCATGTCCCGCGCCCGGGCGCTGTCCCCGCCGTGGCTGAGCAGGTGGGACGGCTGGGTCTCGCCGGTCGGCTCCAGCGGGTCGCCGAGCGCTGCCTGACGTGCCGCCGAGTATCCGTACGCGGCGAGGCTGCTCGGGCGCAGCCGGCCGGCCCGCCCACTGCGGACGAACCGGGCCAGATCGGCCGCGACGTCCCGCAGCACCCGCAGGCAGCCGTCGCTGTCCCCGTTGTGGTCCAGTGCCACCGCGTTGCGCAGCCGGATGCCCGGTGCGGCGAACGTCTCCTCCGGGATGCCGGCGGTCAACCCGAGCTGCCGCGCGCGTTCGATCGCGCCCAGGGCGTAGCCGTGGAAGCTGAGGTAGCTGTAGGCCATCGCGAGGTCGTGCCAGCCCCACGCGGTGTCCCGGTCCGGGTCCTCCACGGCGCCGAGCGCCCGGGCGGCCTTGACGAGGTGGGTGACGCAGCGGTCCAGCGCGCCCTGATGGTGCGCGGCGAGCGCGGCCAGCGCGTTGAGGTGCCCGTGCAGGTAGGGCTCGGCGAGATCCCGAACGGCCGCCGACGCCTCCTCGATCGCCCGCGTGAACTCCGCCGTCCGACCGAGATTGATCAGCGCGGAGAGGCGCTGCACCAGGGCGTCCGCACGGGCGGCCGGGTCGCTGGTGGTGCGGATCACCCGCTCCAGCAACGCGTACGACTCCGCCGAGCGACTTGCTTCTTGCAAAGCCCGCGCCTGCGTGAGGGTGTCAACCTGGTCATCGACCCGGTCGAGCCAGCCCACCCACAACCTCCTGCCGTGTGCGTCTTGCCGCACCCGTTCGTCGCGTCGTCCGTGACGCCTCATGATTGTCGCGTGACCACTCTGCCGCAACACCCCCCCGAAGGGACAGGACGTACCCGTCCGTCCGCCGCGGTCGCCCGCGCGGCGCGGGCGCTCGCCGCCGCCGGGGTGGGCCCGGCGCGCGTGGAGGCCGAGCTGCTGGCGGCGTACGTGCTGGGGGTGCCCCGGGGTCGGCTGGCGCTCGCCGACGACCTGGACGACGCCCAGCTGGCCCGGCTCGACGAGCTGGTCGGCCGCCGCGCCGGTCGGGAGCCGTTGCAGCACCTGACCGGTCGGGCCGGATTCCGGCATCTGGAGCTGGCGGTCGGTCCGGGCGTCTTCGTGCCCCGCCCGGAGACGGAGCTGCTGGCGGGCTGGGGTGTCGAGCAGGGCCGGAGCAGACCCGAGCCGCTGATCGTGGATCTGTGCAGCGGCACCGGCGCGATCGCCCTGGCGGTGGCGCAGGAGCTGCCCGGGGCGCGGGTGATCGCGGTCGAGCGGTCCGCGGCGGCGTTGGCGTGGCTGCGCCGCAACGCGGCCGAGCGGGCCGCCGCGGGCGACCGGCCGATCGAGGTGGTCGAGGCCGACGTGACGGCGCCGGACCTGCTGGCGCACCTGGTGGGGCGGGTGGACGTGCTGCTCTGCAACCCGCCGTACGTGCCGGTGGAGGTGGTGGTGCCGCCGGAGGTGGCCGCGCACGATCCGGCGGAGGCGGTCTTCGGCGGCATGGACGGTCTGGCGGTGATCCGACCGGTGATCACCCGGGCGGCGGCGCTGCTGCGCCCCGGCGGCGTCATCGGGGTCGAGCACGACGACACGCACGACGTGGCGGTCCCGGCGTTGTTCGCCTCCGACGGCCGGTTCGCGGCCGTCACGGAGCATCTGGACCTCACCGGCCGCCCTCGCTACGCCACCGCGTCCCGACGGGCGGACGGCCAGCACACCGCGCCCGGGCCGGCGTGGCAGACTGACTCCTCGTGATGCTCTACGACTGCCGATCGCCCGCCGATCGGGACCGCGGCATCGCTGCGGCCATCGAGGCGGTCAAGAACGGCGAGCTGGTCGTCCTCCCGACGGACACCGTCTACGGGATCGGCGCGGACGCGTTCACGCCCTACGCGGTCAAGGCGCTGCTGGACGCGAAGGGCCGGGGCCGGCAGATGCCGCCGCCGGTGTTGATCGGTTCGCGCCACACCCTGGACGGGTTGGTCTTCTCGCTGCCCACGGCAGCACGGGACCTGGTGGAGGCGTTCTGGCCGGGTGCGCTGACCATCGTGGTCGAGCACTCGCCGAGCCTCCAGTGGGACCTGGGCGACAAGACGGGCACGGTGGCGGTGCGGATGCCGCTGCACCCGGTGGCCCTGGAGGTGCTGCGGGAGACCGGCCCGATGGCGGTCTCCTCGGCCAACAAGACCGGCCAGCCGGCGGCGGTTACCGCCGAGGAGGCACGTGACCAGCTCAGCTACTCGGTGCGCGCGTACCTGGAGGCCGGGCCCTGCCCGGATCCGGTGCCGAGCACGATCGTGGACCTGACCGGCGAGGTGCCGCAGTTGCTGCGGGCCGGCGCGATCCCGCTGGAGAAGCTGCGCGACGTCGTCCCGGATCTTCTCGACGTCCAGGGGGCCTGAGTGCCCCCGTTCACCGTCCTGCACGTCTGCATGGGCAACATCTGTCGTTCGCCGATGGCCGAGCGACTGCTCGCCCTCGCGGTGCGGGAGCGGTTGGCCCGGCGTGCGCAGGACCCGGCCGCCGCCGAGGAGCTGGTGCACAGCCACAGCGCCGGCACCGGCGGCTGGCACGCGGGCGAGGAGATGAACCCGCCGGCGGCGCGACAGGTCATCGACCGTGGCGGCGCCGTCGAGGGGTTCGCGGCGCGCAAGCTGCGCTCGGACCACATCGACGCCGCCGACCTGGTCCTGACGGCCACGGCCGACCAGCAGGAGTACGTGGTCGCGCTCCGTCCGGACGCGGCGGCCCGCACCTTCGTGCTGGGTGAGTTCGGCCGGCTGCTCGCCGCGGTGGACGCCGCCGCGTTGCCGGCGGCCGAAGCCACCCCGGAGGCGGTGTACGCCCGGGGCGTGGCCCTGGTGGCGGCTGCGCACGACAACCGGCTGGGCGCCTCCGCGCTGCCCACCGACGATCTCGACGATCCCTGGGGTCGCGGCGACCAGTGCTTCACCCGGGTCGCGGACGAGATCGAGGAGACGGTCCACCCGCTGGCCGCCGCGCTGCTGCCCTGAGCGACCTGCGAGTTTCCTCCGGGTTTGGGGAAAACCAGGGGCGAAAGGGGTGTTCCGGGTCATTCTGAACGGGTCCTAGCGTGACCGGCTCCTGCGGGGAGAGCTGATGATCCGGGCCCGACTCGACAAACTGCTGACCGTGGTGATCGCCGGCGTGCTGGCCGGCCTGGTGCTGGCCGGAGCCGCCCTACCCGCGGCCCTGGTCTTCGGAATTGGCTTCAGCGCCCTGTCCACGCCCTACTCGGAGCTGCCCAGCACGCTGCGCACGCCGCCCACCGCCCAGCGCTCCAACCTCTACGCCAACGACGGCACCACCCTGATCACGTCCTTCTACCAGGAGGACCGGGTGGACGTTCCGCTGCGTGAGGTCGCCCCGGTGATGCGGCAGGCCATCGTGGCCGCCGAGGACGTCCGGTTCTACCAGCACAGCGGGGTGGACCTGCGCGGTGTGGTGCGCGCCTTCACGGTGAACAAGCGTGACGGCAGGACCCGGCAGGGCGCCTCCACCCTGACCATGCAGTACGTCCGCAACGTGCTCAGCAGCGACCCCCGGCTGACCGAGCGGCAGCGCCAGGCGGCCACCGAGGTCACCACCGCCCGCAAGCTCCAGGAGATGCGGTACGCGCTGGCGCTGGAGCGGGAGCTGAGCAAGGAGGACATCCTCACCCGCTATCTCAACATCGCCTACTTCGGGGCCGGGGCGTACGGGATCGGGGCGGCCAGCAAGCGCTACTTCTCCCGCTCGCCGGCCGAGTTGACCCTGGCCCAGGCCGCGCTGCTGGCCGGGCTGGTCCGCTCGCCGGACAGCGACGACCCGATCAACGGGGACGCCGACAGCGCCCTGGGCCGACGGACGTACGTGCTCGAGCGGCTGGTCGAGACCGGTCAGGTGTCGGCCGACGCGGCGGCGGCGGCGCAGGCCGAGCCGTTGCAACTGCGACCCAGCGAGACGCCGAACGACTGCACGGGGGTGCCCGACGGGCACAACGACTGGGGCTTCTTCTGCGACTGGTTCACCCGCTGGTGGAGCAGCCAGTCGGCGTTCGGGTCGAGTGCCGACGAGCGGAAGCGCACGTTGCGCCGGGGCGGCTTCTCCATCGTCTCGTCGCTGGACCCGGCGGTGCAGCGGGCCACCACCGAGCAGGTGCTGAAGATCTACCGCCTGACCGACGCGCGGGCGGTGCCCACCGCCGTGGTGCAGCCCGGCACCGGCCGGGTGCTGGCGATGTCGGTGAACCGCACCTACAGCGTCGCGGCCAACCCGGTCGGGCAGAAGAACCATCCGAACACGGTCAACCAGCTCGTCGCCGGCGGCGGGGCCATCGAGGGCTACCAGGGCGGCTCGACGTTCAAGCTCTTCGCCATGCTGGCCGCGCTGGAGTCCGGCCTGCCGCTGTCGACCGAGTTCACGGCGCCGACCCAACTGCTCACCCGGTTCCCGGTGACGGGGGCGGGAAGCTGCGACGGCCGCTGGTGCCCGTCGAACGCCAGTCCCTCGTCGATGAACGGCCCCCGCACCATGTGGACCGCGTTCGGCCGGTCGGTGAACACGTACTTCGCGTGGCTGACCGAGCGGGTCGGCGCCGACCGGGTGGTGGAGATGGCCGAGCGGCTGGGCATCGTGCTGCGGGCCGACTCCGACGAGCGGCTGGCCCGCTACGGCGCGAAGGACTGGGGCCCGTTCACCCTGGGCGTGGCCGCGACGACCCCGCTGGACCTGGCGACGGCGTACGCCACGGTGGCGGCCGAGGGGACCTGGTGCGCGCCGCTGCCGGTGGTCTCGATCAGCGACTCGGCCGGCCGGCCGGTGGACGCCGCCAAGCCGGACTGTCGACAGGTGCTCGACACCGACGTGGCGCGGGCGGCGGCGGACGCGGCCCGCTGCCCCGTGGGCGACCAGTCGATGTACGGGCGGTGCGACGGCGCCACCGCGCCCGACCTGCGTTCCCAGCTGGGCCGCCCGGTGGCCGGCAAGACCGGCAGCTCCGAGCGGTACGGGACGGAGACGGTGGTGGCCTTCACCCCGCAGTTGGCGGTCGCCTCGATGGCGGCCAACCCCGACGACCCGCGGGACGCGGTCGGTCAGGCGGTGCAGGCCCGGATGGCGACCGCGGTGGGGGAGGTGCTCGGCGCCGCCCTCCGCGACCAGCCGGTACGCGACTTCGTCCCGCCCAGCGAGCGCGCCGCGTTCCAGGTCACCGGGGCCCGCACCGGCAACTGACCCGTCCGAGGCGGGGTGGTCAGGAGGCCTGTTCGGCGTTGCGGGCGATGTTGCGGGCCATGCCGCCGAAGACCACGGCGTGGAACGGGGCCACCGACCCCCAGTAGGCGTGTCCGGCCAGCCCGCGGGGCAGGAAGACCGCGCGCTGCTGGTAGCGGCTGCGTCCGTTGTCGACCGGCAGCGCCCGCATCTCCAGCCAGGCGCGGCCGGGCAGTCGCATCTCCGCGCGCAGCCGCAGCAGCTCGCCCGGGACGATCTCCTCCACCCGCCAGAAGTCCAGCGCCTCGCCGACCTGGAGGCGGTGCGGGTCACGCCGGCCCCGCCGCAGCCCCACCCCGCCCACCAGCCGGTCCAGCCAGCCGCGTACCGACCAGGCGAGGGGGAACGAGTACCAGCCGTGCTCGCCGCCGACGCCCTCGATGACCCGCCAGAGCGCCGCCGGTGACGCGTCCACCGTGCGCTCCCGGACGTCGGTGTACGCGGTGCCACCGGACCAGTCCGGGTCGGTGGGCAGCGGCTCGGCCGGCGCGTCCGGACCGCTCGCGGTGGACCAGCGGGTCTCTACCTGGGCGTCGCGCACCTTGGCCAGCGCCAACGCCACGGCGTCGTCGAAGCCGGTGAGGCCGTCCGGTGGGTCGGGCACGTACCGGGCGATGTCGTGTTCGTGTGCCACGGCCTCGTGGATCAGGCTCTCCACCAGTGGGCGGGCGATCGTGTTCGGCACCGGGGTGATCAGCCCGACCCAGTGCGAGGACAGCGACGGGGTGAGCGGGCGGACCGGCACGATGATCCGCCGGCGCAGGCCGGCCACCCGGGCGTAGCGCTGCATCATGTCGCGGAAGGTGAGCACGTCCGGCCCGCCGATGTCGAAGCCGCGACTGACCTCGGGCGGCAGCGTGGTGCAGCCGGCCAGGTAGCGCAGCACGTCGCGGACCGCGATCGGCTGGATCCGGTTGCGGACCCACCGGGGGGTGACCATGGCGGGCAGCCGCTCGGTCAGGTAGCGCAGCATCTCGAACGACGCCGACCCGGACCCGATGATCACCGCGGCGCGGAGCACCGCCGTGGGCACCCCGCTGGCCAGCAGGATCCGACCCACCTCGGCCCGGGACCGCAGGTGCGGGGAGGGGACCTCGGCGTCGGCCGCCGGCTCCGGGCCGCCCAGATACACGATCCGGCGTACGCCGGCCGCGCGGGCGGCAGTCGCGAAGTTGGTCGCCGCCTCCCGGTCGGCGGCCTCGAAGTCCGCTCGGCCCAGCGAGTGCACCAGGAAGTACGCGACGTCGACGTCGGCGAACGCGGCGGGCAGCGTCTCCGGGCGGCTCAGGTCGCCCTCGACGATCTCGGCCGCCGCGGCCCAGGGCACGTCGCGCAGCCGCACCGCCTTGCGGGCGAGGCAGCGCACGGTGTGCCCGTCGGCGAGCAGCAGCGGTGTCAGCCGCCCGCCGATGTATCCGGTGGCTCCGGTGACGAGGCATCTCACGACTCCCAGTCTGCGGCCCCCTAGACTCGTTCGCTGTGGAGACCGAGACGAGCACCTTCTGGGGGCCGGATTTCGCGCAGCTCAGGGCCACTGATCCGGAGATCGCCGGGGTGGTCCTCGGCGAGCTGGACCGGTTGCGCGGTGGCCTGCAGCTCATCGCCAGCGAGAACCTGACCTCGCCGGCGGTGCTGGCCGCGCTCGGCTCGACGCTGACCAACAAGTACGCCGAGGGCTACCCGGGCCGGCGCTACTACGGCGGCTGCGCCGAGGTGGACCGGGCCGAGGAGATCGGCATCGCCCGCGCCAAGGAGCTGTTCGGGGCCGAGCACGCCAACCTCCAGCCGCACTCGGGGGCGAGCGCCAACCTGGCCGCGTACGCCGCGCTGGTGCAGCCGGGGGACACGGTGCTGGCGATGGACCTGCCGCACGGCGGGCACCTCACCCACGGCAGCCGGGTGAACTTCTCCGGCAAGTGGTTCCACCCGGTCGGTTACCCGGTCCGCCCGGACACCGAGCTGATCGACTACGACGAGGTACGCGACCTGGCCCGGGCACACCGGCCCAAGCTGATCATCTGTGGCGCGACCGCGTACCCCCGGCTGATCGACTTCGCCCGGTTCCGGGAGATCGCCGACGAGGTCGGCGCGTACCTGATGGTCGACGCCGCGCACTTCATCGGCCTGGTCGCCGGCCGGGCCATTCCGTCCCCGGTGCCGTACGCCGACGTCGTCTGCGCGACCACCCACAAGGTGCTCCGCGGTCCGCGCGGCGGCATGATCCTCTGCCGCGAGTCGCTGGCCCAGCGGATCGACAAGGCGGTCTTCCCGTTCACCCAGGGCGGCCCGCTCATGCACGCGGTGGCGGCCAAGGCGGTCGCGCTGCGTGAGGCCGCCCAGCCCGAGTTCCAGACGTACGCCCGCCAGGTGGTCAGCAACGCCCAGGCCCTCGCGGCCGGGCTGGCCGACGAGGGGATGCGCCCGGTGTCCGGCGGCACCGACACCCACCTGGCCCTGATCGACCTGCGGGAGCTGGGGGTGACCGGCGCGGAGGCCGAGGCCCGGTGCGACGCCGCCGCGATCACGCTCAACAAGAACGCCATCCCGTACGACCCGCAGCCGCCGCTGGTGGCCTCCGGCATCCGGGTGGGCACGCCGAGCGTCACCACCCAGGGGATGCGCGAGGGGGAGCTGCGGCAGGTGGCCGCCCTGATCGCCCGCGCGGTGCGCACGGACCCGGGCGCACCGGGTGGCGCCGACGCGCTGACCCGGCTCGGCGCCGAGGTGGCCGAGCTGGCCGCGGCCTTCCCGGCGTACCCCCGTGGCTGAGCCCGGGGTGCTCGAGCCCGCCGCCGACCGGCGGTGGCGGTTGCGGCACCTGCCGGTGCTGCTGGGCGCGTCGCTGGCGCTGGCCGTGGTCGCGGCTGTCGTCGGTGCGGTGACCGGCGGCGCGACGGCGGCGTTCGGCGCGGCGGTCGGGGTGGGCGTCACGGTGCTCAGCTACACGCTGACCACGGTGGTGCTGGCCCGGGCCGACCAGGTCAACCCGCAGCTGCTGCTGCCGCTCGGCGTGGGTCTGTACGTGCTGAAGTTCACCCTGTTGGGTGTCGTGCTGGTGGCGGTGGCCGCAACCGGCTGGCCCGGGTTGATTCCTCTTTGCCTCGGCATCGTCGCCGGGGTGGCAGTGTGGACAGCGGTGCACCTCTGGTGGCTGACCAGGGTGTACGCCCGCCGGCCACGGGACTGACCCGGCGATCGGCCGGCCCGCCGTCCCAACTAGCGGACGCGCCGCAATGTGTCGGCCTCCGGTCATTTTCCGACGGGCGGAAGGGGAGTAGCGTGCCCACAGACGACGGCGCCCACGAGATGCCCACACAACGATGGTTGTGCGGGGGGTGAGGCACAGCCTCGTCTTCCCGGCTGATATCGTTCGCCCCGTCATGGCTGATGACCAAACCCCCCGCCCCGCCGGTGAACCGGACGACTATCCGTCCGGCGCCGGTCAGGGTTGGACCGCGCTCAGCTACCTCGTCGGAGGCATGCTCGTGTGGGGTTTCATCGGCTGGCTGGTCGACCAGTGGCTCGACACCGGTGGCGTCGCCACCGGGATCGGCTTCGTGCTCGGCATGGCCGGGGGAGTCATCCTGGTCATCCGCCGACTCGGCACGCCTACTTAGGAAGGGACGCGGTGTTCGGACAGGCGAACGTCCTGGCAGCGGGCCAGGCGGAATTCCCACCCAGTGTGGAGGACTTCTACCTGCCCAGCATCCTGCCCTGGGGTGCACACGACTCGTACTGGGTCACCAAGTTCACCTTGATGATCTGGATCGCGGTCGGTGTGCTGATCATCTTCTTCCTGGCTACCTACCGGAACCCGAAGCTGGTCCCGACCAAGAAGCAGTGGTTCGCCGAGTCGATCTACGGCTTCGTGCGCAACAACATCTCGGTCGACATGATCGGTCACCAGGGTGTGCGGTTCGCTCCGTACTTCACCACGCTGTTCTGCTTCGTGCTGGTGACGAACGCGTTCGCCATCATCCCGTTGTTCCAGATCTCACCGAACTCGCACATCGCCTTCCCGGCGATCCTCGCGGTGATCAGCTACGTGCTGTTCAACTACATCGGCATCCGGCACCACGGCTTCGGCAAATACTTCAAGCACGCCCTGATCCCGCCGGCACCCTGGTACATCCTGCCGCTGCTGATTCCGATCGAGGCGTTCTCGACCTTCATCATCCGGCCGTTCTCGCTGGCCGTCCGTCTCTTCGCGAACATGTTCGCCGGCCACATGCTCCTGCTGGTCTTCACGCTCGGCGGCTTCGCGATGCTCAACGCCAACGCCTGGCTGGCACCGGTCTCGGTGGTCTCCTGGGTGATGACCGTGGCGCTGACCCTGCTCGAGGCACTGGTCATCGTCCTGCAGGCCTACGTCTTCACGGTGCTGAGCGCCAGCTACATCCAGGGCGCGCTCGCCGAAGAGCACTGATCCACGCACCAACCGTTGTCGTCCCGCGTGAGAGTCACGCGTGATAACCAGGAGGAACCACTAATGGACGTTCTCGCCGCGGTAAATGGCAGCACCGCCGCCATCGGCTACGGTCTCGCGGCCATCGGCCCGGGCATCGGCGTCGGCCTGGTCTTCGCCGCCTACATCCAGTCGACCGCCCGGCAGCCGGAGTCGTCCCGGATGACCCTGCCGTACGTCTGGATCGGCTTCGCCGTCATCGAGGCGCTCGCGCTGTTCGGCATCGCCTTCGGCTTCATCTGGGCCAAGTAGTACCCGCCCCTCGACCGGGAGGTCACCATGTTCAACCTTGCCGCTGAGGGTGGTGAGTCCAGCCACAACCCGATCATTCCGATCGGGCAGGAGATCGTGGTCGGCACGATCGCCTTCGCCGTGCTCTGCTTCGTGCTGATGAAGTTCGTCTTCCCGCGGATGGAGCAGACGTTCCAGGCTCGGGTCGACGCGATCGAGGGCGGCATCAAGCGCGCCGAGGCCGCCCAGGCCGAGGCGAACCAGCTGCTCGAGCAGTACCGTGCCCAGCTCGCTGAGGCCCGCACCGACGCCGCGAAGATCCGTGACGACGCGCGGGCCGACGCCGAGGGGATCCGGCAGGACATCCTCGCCAAGGCGCGGGAAGAGTCCGACCGGGTCATCCAGGCGGGCAAGGACGCACTCGCCGCCGAGCGGGCCACCATCGTGCGCGAGCTGCGCGCGGAGGTCGGCACAATCGCGGTGGACCTGGCCAGCAAGATCGTCGGTGAGTCGCTGGCCGACGAGGCGCGACGCAAGGGCACCGTCGACCGGTTCCTGAGCGGCCTCGAGAGCACGGGGGCCCGCTGATGCAGGCCGCCAGCCGGGAGTCGTACAAGGTCGCGGCCGAGCGCCTCGACGCGTACGTCCGCGGCGCGGAGCCGTGGGGGGGGGGGGGCGCCCCCCCGGCCCCCCCCCCGACGCGGCTCGCCGCGCCGACCCGACCCGTGGCAGTCA
>NZ_JBEXHY010000103.1:0-19212 GCF_040608295.1 Micromonospora sp. NPDC005197
CGCCTGCGGACGCAGGCGGGGCGGGGCGGGCCGGTCCCGTCACCGTCACACCCGGAGGGCGCGACAGGTAATGCTGACCGATCCGAAGATCAGATCGGGCGGATGTTCTCCGCCTGCGGGCCCTTCTGGCCCTGGGTCACCTCGAACTCGACCCGCTGGTTCTCGTCCAGGCTCCGGTAGCCGGAGGACTGGATCGCCGAGAAGTGGGCGAAGACGTCAGCGCCGCCGCCGTCCGGGGTGATGAAGCCGAAGCCCTTGTCAGCGTTGAACCACTTCACGGTGCCAATAGCCATGTGTTTCGTCTCCTTGACGGAACGTCGGACACACACTTGTTGTGTGCCCGAAGAGGAGCGCTCCGCGCGGGGATGCGCGAATCGCCTGTCGCTTCTGGTCGCCCCGCCCGGAGAACTCCGGACACAACAAAGAGCGCCTGGGGCCACAATTCCCGCCAGGCGCACACAGAGTCTCTGGTAACCAAAACTGCAACCCGGATAAGCTACCACAGCTTCCCCCGTCATGGTCAAGCTTGGGCGGAATCTTCGGGCAACTGGGCGATCAAGGCTGTGAGGCCAGTCACATCGAGCAGGTCGGCGGGCCGGACGGTCACCCCGTGCCGGACGTAGTGGAACGCCGCGCCCACCCGGTCGACCGGCACGCCGGCCAGCTCCGCCCAGGCCAGCCGGTACACGGCCAGCTGCACGGCGGCCACCTCGGCGGCCGGCCCGGTGGGCTGCGCCCCGGTCTTCCAGTCGACCACGTCGAACCGGCCACCCGGCCGGGCGAAGACCGCGTCCATCCGGCCCCGCACCACCACTCCGGCGATCACCGTGGCGAACGGCACCTCCACCTCCACCGGCGACCGGTCGGCCCACTCGCTGGCCAGGAAGCGCTCCTGAAGCTCGACCAGAGCCTCGTCGGGTGCGGCGTCGGCGTCAGCCGCGCCCGGCAGCTCGTCCAGGTCCAGCAGGCGGTCGGCGCCGAAGCGCTGCTCCAACCAGGCATGGAACGCGGTGCCGCGACGGGCGTACGGGTTGGGCTCGGTCGGCACCGGACGGCGCAGCGTACGGGCCAGCCCGGCCGGGTCACGCCGCAACGCCACCAGCTGGGTGACGCTCAACTGCCCGGGCAGGGCCACCTCGACCGCGCCGGAGAGCCGGGTCAGCTCGGCCCGCTCGGCCAGCAGCAGATCCGCCTCGCGCCGCCAGCGCGCCACCTCCGGATCGGCCTCCGGATCGGCCTTCGGCTCGACCGCCGGCCCGTTCGGCGCGGCGACCACCGGCCCCACCGGCCCGAGCGCCGCCGACGCCGGGCCGTCGGTCATCAGGCGGCGCACCAGCCCGGCCGCCTCGGCCAGCGCGGGTCGGCGGCCACCCAGCGGGTCGGCCGGCCACTCCGCGCGCAGCACCACCTCGGCCGTCGGGTTCGTGGCGTCCGGGGTGGGCTCCGGCGCCCACGCGTCGACCAGGTGCCCCGGGCCGCCGTCCAGGCAGGCGTCGTACACCTCGCGCAGGAAGACCGACGGACCCCGCGGCCGCTTCGTGCCCTCCCCCCACCAGTACCCGGAGCACAGCAGCAGCCGACGCGGGCGAGTGACCGCCACGTACGTCAGGCGGCGCTCCTCCCGCTCGTCGTGGGCCCGCCAGGCGTCGGTGAAGTCGGCCACCGCCCGGGCCACGGCCCGCTGGTCGGCCGCCTCGTCGAGCGCCAGCTCGGGCAACCCGTCGGCGTCGCCGCGCAGCGGGAACGGCAGCACACCGAGCCCGCCCAGCCAGTGGTCGGAGTTGCGCACCGGCCCGGGCCACGACCCACGGCACAGCCCGGCCACCGCCACCACGTCCCACTCCAGACCCTTCGCGGCGTGCGCGGTGACCACCTGCACCGCGCCCTCCACGACCTCGACCTCGCCCGGGGCGAGACCGCGCTCCTCGTCCTCGGCGGCGGCCAGGTAGGACAGGAAGCCGGACAGCGTCGCGCCGGGCGTCTCTCCGCTGAAACGGGCCGCCACGTCACCCAGGGCGTCCAGATGCCCCCGGGCCAGGCCGGCGTCGCCGGCGCCGTCGCGGCCGGCGCGCACCGCGACCTCCACGTCCAGGCCGATGGTCCGCTCGATGTCCGCGATCAGATCCGGCAGGGCCTGGTCCAGGCGGTAGCGCAACAGCGCCAACTCCATGCCGTACGCCCGCAGCCGCGCGAACCCCTCCGCCGAGTACGCCTGCGCCGGGCCGAGGTCGGCCAGCGCCTCCACCAGGGTCGCCTCGTCCAGCAGGTCGGGGGTGATGTCCGAGGTGTCGTCGGCGGCCACCTGGCGTCGGGCGTTGGCGATGGCCCGGGCCCGCCGGTGCAGCGCCACCAGGTCACGCGGCCCGATCCGCCAGCGGGCGCCGGTGAGCAGCCGCAGCAGCGCGGCCCCGTCGGTCGGGTCGGCCAGCACGCGTAGCGTGCACACCACGTCGCGGACCTCGGGAGTGTCCAGCAGACCGCCGAGGCCCACCACCTCCACCGGCAGGCCGCGCTCGCGCAGCGCCGACTCGATCGCCGGGATCTGGCTGCGGACCCGGACCAGCACGGCTGTCGTCGGCCGCTGCGCCACCGGAATGTGCTCCGGTGCCGCGCCGGGCATCCGCGCCGCGCCGCGCCAGGCGGCGAGCACACTGTCGGCGATCCACGCCGCCTCGTCGGCGTACGTGGGCAGCAGCGCGCAGTGCACCGTGCCACCGGCGGCCCCGCCGGGGCTGCGGTGCGGAATCGGGTCGCGGACGGTCAGCGCGGAGCGCAGCTCCGGCACCCGGGCGCCGGCCGCGCGCAACGGCGTGGACAGGGCGTTCGCCACCCGGAGGATCTCCGGGCGGTTACGCCAGCTGGTGGTGAGCCCGAGCGCCGGGGCCGGCTGACCGTCGGCGCGGGCGAACTCAGTGGGGAACCGGTCGAGGGTGCCCGCGCTGGCGCCCCGCCAGCCGTAGATGGACTGGCACGGGTCACCCACCGCCGTCACCGGGTGCCCGCCACCGAACAGCGCGTTGAGCAGCACCACCTGCGCGTGGCTCGTGTCCTGGTACTCGTCGAGCAGCACCACCCGGAAACGGTCCCGCTCGATCTCGCCAACCCCGGGGTGATCCCGGGCCACCCGCGCCGCCCGGGCGAGCTGGTCGGCGAAGTCCATCGCCTCGAAGTCCAGCTTGCGCCGGGCGTACGCCCGCACCAGCGGCAGCAGGCGCAGCCGGGTCTGTTGCAGGGCGAGCGCCTTGCGCACGTCGGCGTACACCCGGCCCGGCCGCGACTGCACCTCGGCGAAGAACCGGCCGGTCCAGGCGGCCAGTTGGTCCGGTGCGACCAGGTGCTCGTCCAGCTCCCCGGCGAGCGCCAGCACCGCGTCGGTGATGGTGCTCGGCATCCGGTCCACCTCGGACATGTCACCGTCGTAGTTGCGCACCAGCAGGTCGACCAACTGCCAGCGGGACGCCTCGGTGAGCAGTCGGGTGGACGGCTCGTAGCCGGCCCGCAGACCGTGCTCGGTGACGATCCGCCCGGCGTACGAGTGGTAGGTGGAGACGGTGGGCTCACCGGCGAGCGGGTCGTCCAGCGGGTCGCGACCCTGCCGGCCGAGGCGGCGGATCAGCTGGTCGAGCCGGGTGCGGACCCGGTGGGCCAGTTCGCCGGCGGCCTTACGGGTGAAGGTCAGCCCGAGGATCTGCTCCGGGCGCACGTACGAGTTGGCCACCAGCCAGACCACCCGCGCGGCCATCGTCTCGGTCTTGCCGGACCCGGCCCCCGCCACCACCAGCAGCGGCTCCACCGGAGCGGCGATGATCGCGGCCTGCTCCCGGGTGGGCGCCGGGAGCCGCAGCAGTTTGGCCAGCTCCACCGGGGTGTACCGGGGCCCGGAGTCCGCCAGCCGGGGCGTCGGCGCGGGGCCCGCGCCGAACAGGGTGGGCTGGGTCATGGGTTCTCCGGACGTCGGACGGTCGGCGGCTCGACCACCTGGCGCCCCTGCCCGGAGACCGGGCAGCTGGTGCGCACCGGGCAGACCCGGCACTTCGAGTTGGCCACCGCGGCGAACGTGGCGGCTGCCATCGTATCGGCGGTCCGCCGGACCAGCGCCGTCGCCCAGCCGGCCGCCGGGCCCTCGCCCGCCGCCGGCTGATTCTGCTCCCGGGCATCCTTCGCGGACGTACCGAGCTGCACCAGCGCCGCGCCGCCGGACTCGTCGCCGAACTCGGCGAACGCGCCCGCCTCCACCGCCGCCTGGTACGCGCCGAGCTGCGGGTGCTCGGCCAGTTCGGAGCCGGTCACCGCGGTCGACTTGCCGGTCTTGAGGTCGATAACCACCAGCCGGCCGGCCTCGTCGACCTCCAGCCGGTCGACCCGCCCGGTCAGGTCGACCGGTCGCTGCGGATCGTCCAGGCGGACCGCGAACTCGTGTTCGATGGCGAGCAGCCGGCGCGGGTTGGTGGCCAGCCAGCGCAGCAGCTTGTCGACCATCGCCTCGGCGCGCTCCCGCTCGGGGCCGGCCATCCATCGGGCGGCCAACTCGATCGCGTCGAACCGGGCGGCCACGTAGTCGAGCAGGGCGCCCCGGTCGGCGCTGGCGTCCTCGGCGAGCATCGCGGCGGCGTGCACCAGATTGCCCACCCCCTGCGCGGTGCTGGTCGGACCGCTGCCGCCGTGCCGTTCCAGGAGCCAGCGCAGGCTGCACCGCAGCGCGCTCTCCATCGCCGACGGGGTGACCCGCACCGGCGCCCCCTCGTCGACCAGCGGCCGGTCGTCGGAGAGCGCCCGCAGCCCCCACCAGTCGTCCGGGTGCGCGCCGGGCACACCCGCGGCGGCGAGCCGCGCCAGCTCGGCCGCCGCGGCGCGCCGCCGGGCCGCCGGTGCGGCCGGGTCGGTGATGGCGGTACGCAGTTCGGCGACCAGCGCCGGCAGGGTGAGCGCCCGGGGCGGCCGGGTGACCGGCAGCGCGCCGGGCTGGTCCGGCTCGTCGTCGTCCGCGCCCTCAGCGCCGTCGTTCCCGGCCGCCGGGGCTGCCACCCGAGCTGGTTCGCCGTTGCCGACCACGCCGCCACCGGTCCCGCCGCCGGTCGCGCCGTCACCGGTCACGCCGCCGGTCGCGCCGCCACCTGTCACGGCCTCGGCGGAGGGGGTGTCGTCCGGTGAACCGGCGGCGGGGCCGCCGCTCGGGGGGCCGGTGCGCGGGCCGGGCGTGCTCGGCGGCGCGGGCGGCGGGCCGGGCGTGCTCGGCGGCGTGCTCGGGCCCAGTTCGTGCAGGAAGCGGCTGGGCTGCTCCTCGTGGTCGTCGCCGCCGACCGCCGCCGACGCCACGGCGCTGACCAGCAGACGGTGGCGGGCACGGCTGATGGCGACGTGGAAGAGCCGGCGCTCCTCGTCCAGCAGCGCCGAGGTCTGGCCCACCACGGTCGCCGCCCGGGCGCCGCCAACAGACCGGCCGGCCAGCACGTCGACCAGCCGTTCGGAGCCGAGCAGGCTGCCGCGCAGGCGCAGGTCCGGCCAGATGCCCTCCTGCACGCCGGCGATAGCGACCAGGTCCCACTCCAGGCCCTTTGCGGCGTGCGCGGTGAGCAGTCGTACCGCCGCGCCCCGGTCGGCGGTCGGCGCGATGGTGTCCGCCGGCAGGTCCTGGGCGAGCACGTGGTCGAGGAAGACCTCGGTGCGGGCGCCGGGCAGCCGGTCGGTGAAGCGGGCCGCCGCGTCGAAGAGCACCAGCACGGCGTCCAGGTCCCGGTCGGCAGCTTCGGCTCGCCGGCGTCGGGCCAGGTCGCCCTCGCCGGCCGCCGGCCGCCCCTGGGCGATCGCGCCGGCCCAGCGCTCGGCCAGCCCGCTGGCGTCCCAGACCTCCCAGAGCACGGTCTCGGCGGTCGCGCCGGGTTGGGCCGCGGCGTCCCGGGCGGTGGCGAGCAGCCCGGCCACCGCCTGCGCCGGCTCCGCCCACCGTCGGTCGATGCCGGCCAGGTCCGTCGGATCGCGCAGCGCCTCGACGATCAGCTCCCCGGACGGACGGCGGTCGCCCCCGGCCAGCGCCAGGGCGCGCAGGCCCTGACGCAGCCGTCGTTCGGCCAGCGGGTCCGCCCCGCCCAGCGGCGAGTGCAGCAGCGCGACGGCCGCCTCCTCGTCCAGCCGGTCCGGTTCCAGTGCGCAGCGCAGCAGGAGCAGCAGCGGCACCACCGCGGGTTGCAGGTGCAGGGGCAGGTCCTCGCCGTGCACCACGGTCGGGACGCCGGCGGCGTGCAGAGCGCGTTGCAGGGTGGGCAACTGCAACGCCGTCGATCGCACCAGCACCGCCATCCGCGACCACGGGACGCCGTCGAGCAGGTGCGCGGCGCGCAGCGCGTGGGCCAGCCAGGCGGCCTCGCTGGTCGCCGACCGGAACGTGTGCACCTCGACCACACCGGCCGGGGCGTCCGGCAGTGGGCGCAGCCGGCGGTGCGCCATCGGACCGCGCAGCCGGCGGCCCAGTCGGGCCATCGCGGCGAGCAGGACCGGGCCGGCCCGGTACGACGTGCTCAGCAGCACCTGCGCGGCCGGTGCGCCGGAGGCCGTCCGGAAACGGTGCCCGAACGTGGTCACGCCGGCCGGGTCCGCACCGCGGAAGGCGTACGTGGAGGAGTCGGGGTCGGCGAACGCGACGAGCGACTTGCCCCCTCCGGCGATGACCGAGAGCAGTTCGTGCTGGGCGGGGTCGGTGTCGGCCAGTTCGTCGACGTACACGTGGGCGAGGCGGCGGCGCTCGGCGGCCAGCAGCTCCTCGTCGTCGCGCAGCAGACCGGTGGCGGCCCGGACCAGCTCGGCCGGGTCGTACGCGATCGAGCCCCGGTTGCTGACGTCGCGCAGCGCGAGCACCGCGACGTACTCCCGCAGGAAGCGGGCGGCGGCCGGCCAGTCGGCGCGGCCGAGCTTCTCGCCCAGCCGGGCCAGGTCGACCGGACCCACCCCGCGCTCGGCGGCGCGCATGAGCAGGTCGCGCAACTGACCGGCGAAGGCCCGGGTCCGCAGTGCCGGGCGCAGGTCGGTGGGCCAGCCGACCGGGTCGTCCTCGGGCTCCTCGCCCACCACGTCCAGCAGCTCGCGGATGATCAGATCCTGCTCGGGGCCGGTGAGTAGCCGGGGCGACGGCTCGCCACGTTCGGCGGCGGCCCGGCGCAGCAGCCCGAAGGCGTACGCCGGGAAGGTGCGCACCAGCGGCTCGCGCAGCACGCGGTAGCCGTCCTGTGCGACCCGGGCCTCGATGCGCTGGCGCAGCGTGGTGGCGCCGCGGCGACCGAAGGTCAGCACCAGGATCCGCTCGGGATCGACCCCCTCGGCGACCCGGGCGGCGACCGCCTCGACGAGGGTGCTGGTCTTGCCGGTGCCGGGACCGCCGAGCACCAGCATCGGCCCGTCGGTGTGCGCGACGACCTCCTGCTGGACGGGATCGACACGCCAGCGGAGGCTCGCCGGCCCGGGTGTGCCGGCGGCCTCGACCTCACCGGCGACCGCACCGTCGCCACTCGGCACGGCGACGCCGCCGTCCGACGCGTCCCCGTCCCCCCGCGCCGGCCCCCCGGGCCGCCGCACCAACCGGTACGCCTGCATCCCCAAATCCCATCACCCCCCTACGACACCAACCCCACCCCACCCGCGCCGGTCATGGAGGTGGCGGCACGACACGCCGACGGCCCTGCCGCCACCCTCATGACCGACCGGGTGGGACCCGGAGTCAGGGTAGGTGGGACTCCAGTGCTTTTAGGGCTTCGGGGACCGTGGCGACCACGGTCAGCAGGTTGCGCCCGGCGGGTTTGAGGAAGTGTTGGTCGGTGAGGGTGGTGAGCCAGTCGAGCAGGGGCCGGTAGAAGCCGTCGGTGTCGATCAGCACCATCGGCTTGGTGTGCAGGGCGAGGGTGGCGGTGGTCCAGACCTCGAACAGCTCATCCAGTGTGCCCAGGCCGCCCGGCAGGGCGAGGAACGCGTCCGACCTGTCGATCATCAGGGTCTTGCGGTCGGCCATCGAGTCGGTCACCAGCAGCTCGTCCGAGGCCAGGTCGGCGACCTCCAGATCGACGAGCGCCTGCGGGATGACGCCCACGGTGTACCCGCCGGCGGCCCGCGCGCCGTCGGCCACCGCGCCCATCATGCCGACGCAACCACCGCCGCTGACCAGCGTGTGCCCGCGCCGGGCCAGCTCCGCGCCGGTCTCCGTGGCGAGGTCGAGCCAGCGTTGGTCCAGGGTGCGGGACGAGGCGCAGAAGACGCAGACCGCCGCCATCAGCCCTCCCGAGGCCGGTCGGGGGCCTGCTCGGCGGCGGCCTGCTGGTCGGCGCCGGTACGCGCCACCGCCTCGTCGCGGACCGCCTCCTGCTCGACCGAGAGCGCCGCCTCGGCCTCGACGATGTGGCGGACGGCCGCGTTGACGTCGTCGGTGAGGCAGATCAGATCCAGGTCGACCGGGCCGATCTTGCCGCTGGCGGCCATCGTGTCGCGCAGCCAGTCGAGCAGCCCCTGCCAGTAGGCGACCCCCATCAGCACGACCGGGAACCGGGTGACCTTGCCGGTCTGCACCAGGGTGAGCGCCTCGAACAGCTCGTCCATGGTGCCGAACCCGCCGGGGAGCACCACGAACGCCTGCGCGTACTTGACGAACATGGTCTTGCGGGCGAAGAAGTAGCGGAAGTCGATGGCCAGGTCGACCCAGTCGTTGATGCCCTGCTCGAACGGCAGCTCGATGCCGAGCCCGACGGAGAGCCCGCCGGCCTCGGTGGCGCCCCGGTTGGCGGCCTCCATCACTCCCGGGCCACCCCCGGTGATCACCGCGTAACCGGCCCGCGCGAGCGCGCCGCCCATCTCCTCGGCCAGCCGGCACTCGGCCGTGTCCGGGCCGCTGCGGGCCGAACCGAAGACGCTGACCGCCGGCGGCAGGTCGGCGAGGGTGTCGAAGCCCTCGACGAACTCGGAGAGGATGCGCAGTGCCCGCCAGGCGTCCCTGGTCTTCCAGTCTTCGCGCCCGCGCGAGTCCAGCAGCCGCTGGTCGGCGGTGCTGCTCGGGATCGCCCCCCGGCGCAGCGTGACGGCGCCCCGGTGCCGCTCCTGCCCCGGGCCGCGGCCGGCCTCCCGCCCGTTGTTCTGGCTCATGAAGCAACCGTAGTGGAGCCGCACACGCCGGGTGTGCGGGGCGCGGACGCCGAGAAATAGTTCGCGATCATGGGCAACTATTTGGCTTCCCCGTACGTCTTACTATTCACATACCGGGTATGCCCGGGCGCGCGCCTTCGGGGGAGGAGACAGCGTGATCAGCAACAGCGAGATGATCCGGATCCGTCGACTGATGCAGCGACGGATCCACGACGTGGTGGCCGAGCGCCGCCGCGCCCGTGACCTCGACCCCGCCCTGTCGCCCGCCGCCACCGGATCCGGAGCCGATCAAGAGGTTCGCGCCGCCGACAACGGGCCAGGCTGACGCGAACCTCTTGATCGCCGGAAACAGGGCCGACCGGCCAGCCCGGAACGGGCCCGACCAGGTCAGGCCGGGGCGAGCCAGCGGTGCAGCGTCGCCGCGCCGTCACGGATCTTGCTGATCTCGACGTGCTCGTCGGGGTGGTGGGCGAGGTTCGGGTCGCCCGGGCCGAAGTTCAGCGCGGGGATCCCCATGGCCGCGAACCGGGCCACGTCCGTCCAGCCCAGCTTGCCGATCGGCGCGGCGCCGACCGCGGCCAGGAACTCCTTCGCCGGGGCCGCCTCCAGCCCCGGGGCGGCACCCGCAGCGGTGTCGGTCACCCGCACCTCGAAGCCGGCGAACACCTCACGCAGGTGCGCCTCCGCCTCGGCGGGGGTGCGGTCCGGGGCGAACCGGTAGTTGACCTCGATCTCGCAGTGGTCCGGGACCACGTTGCCGGCCACGCCACCGTTGATCCGTACCGCGTTCATGCCCTCGCGGTAGTCGCAGCCGTCGATGGTGACCCGGCGTGCCTCGTACGTCTGGAGACGGCGCAGCACCTCACCGGCAGCGTGGATCGCGTTCACGCCGTGCCAGGAGCGCGCCGAGTGGGCGCGGACGCCGGTCGTGGTGACCACCGACCGCATGGTGCCCTGGCAGCCCGCCTCGACGATGCCGTACGTCGGCTCCAGCAGCACCGCGAAGTCCGCCTCCAGCCACTCCGGGAACGCCTGCGCGACGAGGTTGAGCCCGTTGTAGCGCGACTCGATCTCCTCGGCCTCGTAGAAGAGGTACGTCACGTCGTAGCGCGGGTCGGGCAGCGTCACGGCCAGGTGCAGGGCGTACGCGACGCCGGACTTCATGTCGGAGGTTCCGCAGCCGTACATCAGGTCGCCGCGCATGGTCGACGGGAAGTTGTTGTTCAGCGGCACGGTGTCCAGGTGACCGGCGAGCACGACGCGCTGCGACCGGCCGAGGTCGGTGCGGGCCATCACGGTGTTGCCGTGTCGGTGCGTGGACAGGTGCGGTACGCCCCGCAGCACCTCCTCGACGAAGTCGGCGATCGCCTTCTCGTTGAGGGACACGGACTCTATGTCGACCAGTACGCGGGTCAGCTGCACCGGATCGGCGAGGACCTCGGGGGTCAGCGGGTTCTGCATGGATCGCACGGTACCTTCAGGTCTGTCAGCGCGAGGAGCGAGCCGAGGCCGGCCTGGCCGCGACCGAGAGGTGCAACAGTGACGTCCGCAGATTCCGCCTGGGGCATCGGCCTGGCCACCGTCACCGCCGACGGGCAGGTGCTCGACACCTGGTATCCGACCGGCAAGCTGGGCCTGGGTGAGCTGCCGCTGGTCGCCGGCGAGGGCGAGTCGGACGTGCTGGACCTGCCGCCGGGCGCGCTGGGCGACCGGTCGCTGCCCGGTCTGCGTACCGTCCAGGTGGTCACCGTGATCGGCTCGCTGGACGACCCGATCAAGAACGCCTCCGACGCGTACCTCCGGTTGCACCTGCTCTCCCACCGCCTGGTGCGGCCCAACCAGATCAACCTCGACGGCATCTTTGGCAAGCTCGCCAACGTGGCCTGGACGTCCGCCGGACCGTGCCCGCCGGAGCGGGTGGACGAGCTGCGGGTGATCGAGCGGGCGGCGGGTCGCCACCTGTCGGTGTACGGGGTGGACAAGTTCCCCCGGATGACCGACTACGTGGTGCCCTCCGGTGTGCGGATCGCCGACGCGGACCGGGTCCGGCTCGGCGCCCACCTGGCCGCCGGCACCACAGTGATGCACGAGGGCTTCGTCAACTTCAACGCCGGCACCGCGGGCACCTCGATGGTCGAGGGGCGGATCGTGCAGGGCGTGCTGGTCGGCGACGGCTCCGACATCGGCGGTGGCGCCTCGATCATGGGCACCCTCTCCGGTGGCGGCACCGAGAAGGTCAGCATCGGCGAGCGCAGCCTGGTCGGCGCGAACGCCGGCGTCGGGATCTCGCTCGGCGACGACTGCGTGGTCGAGGCCGGCTGCTACATCACCGCCGCGTCGAAGATCACCCTCCCGGACGGCCGCGTGGTCAAGGCCCGGGAGCTGTCCGGCGTCGACGGCCTGCTGTTCTGGCGCAACTCGGTGACGGGCGCGCTGGAGGCCCGCCCGCGCACCGGCCGGGGCATCGAACTGAACGCCGCCCTGCACGCCAACGACTGACGGCCCCGCCGGGTCCGCGGCGCTCGACCGCGGACCCGACGGGGGTACGCCTCAGCGCAACCGGTACGCCTGGATGATCCGTTCGGTCACCGTGTTGCCGGCGGCGTCCCGAGCGGTGGCCCGCAGGGACACGTGGCCGGGTGCCGCCGGATGCCGGACGGTGGCCGTCCAGCCGTGGCCGCCGTGCCGGACCCGGGCGGGTCGCCAGGTCCGACCGCCGTCGTAGGAGACGTCCACCCGCAGCCCGGTCACGCGCGATCCGGGGGCACCGGGCTGTGGCTGCACCTGCACCGGGATGACCAGGCTCCGGCCGGCCGCGGCTGCGTTGTTCCGGTCCAGCTGAGGCGTGAACCGGATCGCCGACACCGGCAGTGGCCGGTAGTCGTCGCCGGGCACGTGCCCGGATCGGAACGTCCACGCCGCCCCGACCTCGGTGCTCAGGTCGGTGAAGCTGCGCTTCGTCGACACCTCCAGCCGGTAGTCCGCGACGCCGGGCGGCACCGTGAACTGGCCGTACCCCGGCTCGGTCAGCTCGTCGACCAGGACGCCGTTGCGGTACAGGGCGGTTCGGCCGGCGTCCGTGATCGACCGGCCGGCGTGGCCGTCGGCGTCGCCGTGCAGCGGGAGGTTCACCAGGATCTCGTCACCGAGGCGGGTGACGCCCTGGCCCGGCCAGCGCGGCGCGGGGAAGGACGGCCCGTACGGCGCGCTGTTCCAGGTCTCCCTGACGTGCCGGCCCGCCCGGTACGCCTTCGGTTCGGCCTCCAGCACCGCCTTGGTGTCGAGCCACCCCTCCTCCGTGGGCACGCCGAACGTCAGCTCGGAGGACCAGCGCAGCCCGTTGGTGTTGTAGTGCTCGACGCGGTGCCCGGGCACCGCAGTGGGCAGGACCGTCGCCCAGCCGCCCAGGTCCGGTTCGAGGCGCGGAAAGACCACCCGCTCGGAGACCATGCCGGGATAGCCGCCCCGGAACTCGTGGGTGACCGTGGCCAGGTCCCGAGCGCGGTAGGTCTTGTCGAAGCCGGTCGGCATGCGGCCGGGGAACTTCTCGCTGAGCGCGTACAGGTAGGGGCTGATGGCCACCTCCGGCTTCCGCCACTGGCTGCTCACCGTGCCGAAGAACCGTGCGCCGGAGACCACCCGACCGAGGTGCCCGGTGGCCAGCCCGGTGAAGTCCAACCCGAGCAGACCGAAGCCGTACGAGCCGCCGTCCTCGGTGAGGAAGTTCGCGCCGATGTCCACCAGATCCGGGACGGCGGTCCGCTCCGGGATGGTCGTCCGCACCGGCCGTGCCCTGCGGGCGTCGACGGTGACTGTGGTGTCACCGTCGAACACCAGCTCCGGCTGGACCAGTTGGGCCGTGCCGACGTCCCCGCTGAAGACGATGCTGGCCACCGCGTAGCGGCCCTTGGGCACGCGGACCTCGACGCTGCCGTCCGGGTCGTACAGGTCGCGGCTGTCGAGGGTGTCCAGCCGGATCAGCGTGGTGATGAACCCCTCGGCGGGCGCGCCGCTGTCGTCGAGGTGCCGGACGGTGAGCTGATAGCTCTCCACCTCCCGGTTCACCGCGACCGGGGTGACCGCCACCGCGGTGCCGGAGCGGGCCACGATGCGGCCGGTCCAGTAGCCGTCCGTGCCGATCCGGGTGTCCACGGTGACCGTGGTGCCCGCGGTGCCGCCGGCGGGCACGGTGACCTGACCCGCCCCGAGGGAGAACATGCCGGCCGGAGCCGGTTGGCCGTCCGGGCCGGTCACCTCCACGGTCAGGTCAAGGGTGAGTGGGGCCGGGCCGTCGTTGTGCCAGTCGACCTGCCGGGCGACCGGGGTGTCGTCGTCGTGCGGCCAGGCCGGCTGACCGAAGGAGACGCTGACCGGGGTGCTGGTCACCCGCTGGGTGATCGCGCGGGCCACGTCGACCCGGCCGGCTCCCTGCTGAAAGGCGGTCTGCTCCGGGTGCGGCTTCGCCGAGGCCATCAGGGTCGCCTTGAGCTGGGCCGCCGCCCAACCCGTGTGCTGCTGGGCGAGCAGCGCCACCGCGCCGGTGACGTGCGGCGCGGCCATCGAGGTGCCGGAGAGCGCGAGATATCCCTCCCCCACCGGCTCGCCGATCTGCGCGCCCTTGGCACGGGCGGCGACGATGTCGACCCCCGGGGCGGTCAGGTCCGGCTTCAGTCCGCCGTCGCCCACCCGGGGGCCACGGCTGGAGAAGTCGGCCAGCGCGTCGTCGCGGTCCACCGCGCCGACGGTGAGCGCCGCTTCGGCGCTGCCCGGCGAGCCGACCGAGCCGTCCGTGCCGTCGTTGCCGGCGGAGAGGACGAAGAGCGCGCCGGTCTGCGCGGTCAGCGACTCGACCGCCGCCTCCAACGGGTCGACGTCGGGTGTGTCGGTGCCGCCCAGGCTCATGTTGATCACGTCGGCCTGCTGGTCGACGGCCGCCCACTGCATCCCGGCCAGGATCGCCGAGTCCATGCAGCCCTGCTCCTCGCAGACCTTGCCGTTGAGCAGCGTGGCGTCCGGGGCGACACCGTGGTACTTGCCACCGGAGGCGGCGCCACTGCCCGCGATGATCGAGGCGACGTGCGTGCCGTGGCCGACCGTGTCGTCGGTGTCGGCGGCCTCGGTGAAGTTCCGTGCCTCGGCGATCCGACCGCTCAGGTCGGGGTGGCTCGCGTCGATCCCGGTGTCCAGCACCGCCACGCGGACACCCCGGCCGGTGAAGCCGGCCGCGTAGGCGGCCGGGGCACCGATCTGCGGCACGCTGTGGTCGAGGGTGACCTGCCGACGACCGTCGAGCCAGATCCGGTCGGCACCCCCCGCCGTGCCGACCCGGGCACCGGCGCCGGTGAGCGCCGCCCAGACCGTGGTGGCCTGCTGCTTGTCGGCGGTCGCGGCGAACCCGCCGATGGCCGGCAACTCCGCCGTGACAGTCAGGCCGATGGGCGCCGCGACGCGTTTCCGGGCGCCCGCGTCGGCGGCGACCAGCACCGGCAGATCGTTCCGGCGCGCGTCGTCGTAGCCGGCGGCGATCAGCCCGGTCACGTCGAACAACCGCCGGTCGACCCGGCCCGCACGAACCAGGGGCAGGGCGTCCTGCGGCAGCACCGTGAGGTGGCCACGGTCGCGGGTGGTGACGAACCGCTTGTGCGTACGCCCCGGACCGGGGCGCACGGAGGCGGACCCGGAGTCGGTGACGCTGACCCGGTCTCCGGTGAGCAGGGTGACGGTGGTCGTGGTCGCGGCGCGCGGGGCGGCGCCGATGGTGGCGCTGGTGGTGGCGCTGGTGGCCGTGGTGGTGCTGGCGGGTGGTTGGGCCGCGGCGATCACCGGAGTGCCCAGCACGAGGGCTGCGGCGGCGATGGCGGCGAGCGTTCTGCTGCGTCGATGCAACGGATCCTCCTTGATGGAGCGTGGTAACCAGAAGAGACGCATTGACCATCGCCAGTATTACATACCGAGTATGCATAAAAGAGGGCTAAAATATAACGGACCTGCCAACTGATGGCAGGTCAGCGGGGCATCATCGACCGGGTGACCTCCATGAAGGACAAGATGCTCGCGGGTGAGCCCTACCTCGCCGACGATCCCGAGCTCATCGCCGACCTGGACCGGGCCGCCCGGTTGCTGGAACGCTTCAACACCAGCCTCGCGGCGGATCCGGCGGCGCGGCTCGCGGTGCTGCGCGACCTGCTCGGCGAGCTGGGCGACGCCACCTGGATCCGTCCACCGTTCTACTGCGACTACGGCTGGCAGATCCGGATCGGGCCCCGCAGCTTCGTCAACTACAACGCGGTCTTCCTCGACGTCGCGGCGATCACCATCGGCGCGGACGTCCAGGTCGGACCGAACGTGCAGCTCCTCACGCCGACCCACCCGGTGGAACCCTGCCCGCGCCGCGACAAGTGGGAGGCCGCCAAACCGATCACCATCGGCGACAATGTGTGGCTCGGCGGCGGCGCGATCGTGCTCGCGGGAGTGACGATCGGCGCGAACACAGTCGTCGGCGCGGGAGCGGTGGTGACCCGCGACCTACCCGCCAACGTGGTCGCGGTCGGCAACCCGGCCCGACCCGTCCGCGAACTCGACTAGGAGAACAGCGTGGGCACGATCCCGCTCGACGGCGGCATCGTTACCCGGCTCAACCGCATCCCGAAGTACGTCCCCTCGCGAGGCCGACCCGGATCTGGGCTGACGGAATCGCTCAGGCCACCGGCAGGTCGGGCAGGCGGATCACCAGGTCGGCCCGGTCGGCCGTGGGGGTGACGCGGGCCGCGTTGGCCTCGTCGCTGCCCAACGCCCAGGCCCGTGCCTGCTCCGGTGACCGCCCGTACGCCTCGTGTCGAGCGGTCAACCGGCGCTGGCGCAGCTCGACGTCCAGATCGAGGAACCACACCTCGTGCAGCAGCGTCCGGACCTCCTGCCACGGAAAGTCCGGCACCAGCAGGTAGTTGCCCTCGGTGACCACCAGGCGGACCGACGGCGGCACCTCGATCGCCCCGGCCACCGGCTCCTCGATCTCACGGCGGAACTCCGGCGCGTAGACCGAGGTCGGCTCCAGCCAGCGCAACCGGCGCAGCAGTGAGACGTACCCGTTGGCGTCGAAGGTGTCGATCGCGCCCTTGCGGTCGGCGCGGCCCAACCGGACCAGCTGCGACTGGGCCAGGTGGAAGCCGTCCATCGGCACCAGCCGGGCGCTCGGCCCGACCTCGGCGACGATCAGCTCGGCCAGGGTGGACTTGCCGGCGCCGGGCGCTCCGGTGATGCCGAGCAGTTGCCGCGGGCCGGCGTCGGCCAGTGACCGCGCCCGCGCCACCAGCTCGTCGACGGCCAGCACCCGGGCCTGCGGCATCAGCCCAGCACCGGATCGCTGATCGTGAACCGGGCCTGCACCGCCGCCTGCACGGTCTGCGGCCGCGGGTCCAACTCCAGCTCGGGCGCCCCGCCGCCAGCGCCGCCCCCGACGTCGAAGGCAGCGCGGGCGAACATCGGCCGGTCCCCCGGACCGGCGTCGGCCAGCTCGATCAGCGCGGTGACGCGGGCGCCGAGGGCCTCGGCGTACTCCCGGGCGCGCAGCAGTGCGTCGCCGATCGCGGCGTGCCGCGCCTCGCGGTGCGCGGGGCTGTCCGGGCGCAGCTCCCACCAGGGGCCGGCCACCTCGACCTGGTCCTGGTCGGCCAGCCGGAGCATCAGCTCACCCAGAGCGGTGAAATCGGTGACGGTGACCGTCGTGGTGACGCTGCCGAGCCAGCCCACGACGCGCTCACCCGAGCGCTTGGTCTGCGGCCGGACCCACAGGTCGCCGGCCTCCCGTCGGGCCACCGCCGGCTCGGCGCCGTCCAGCAGCACCCGGACGGCGGCGGCCCGCTCGGCGAGCTGCGTCAGCGTCGCCTCCCGATCCCGACCGCGGGCCGTCACGGTGACCGCGAACCGCGCCAACTCGGGCGGCACCTCCCGGGTCGCCTCGCCGCGCACCTGCACAACCGGGCCGTCCGTCGCCATGCCTGCCAGCCTAGTCAGCCACCGGCAGCCACGCCGGGTAGGAGACAACGTCCGGGCCGATCCGGCATCCCGTCAGGTGGCCACCGGCGTCGCCCAGCCCGCGCAGCCAGGCCACCTCGACGGCATGGTCGCCGTCGGCGGGGAACTCGCGGTCCGCCGGCGCGAACCGGCGGCCCCGCAACGCCGACCGCGCCGCGCCGGCCTGCGCGTACCCGGCGGCGAGCGCCGACGCGTCGCCAGCACGCAGCGCGCCGGCCAACTCGTCCAGCAACACCCGGACCTCGGCCAGCTCGTGCAGGACCCGTTCGCGGTTGCCGAGCAGCATGTTCGCCGTCCGCTCGGCAGGTGTGCCGGCGACCCGGGTGCCGTCGGAGAAGCTGCCCGCGGCCAGCGCCAGCACGGCGTCGCGCAGCGGCGACCGCTGCACCGCCCCGGCCAGCGCGCCGGCCAACAGGTGCGGCACGTGCGACGCGAGCGCGGCCACCGAGTCGTGCGCCGGCGCGGACATCGGCACCACCCGGGCACCGAACAGCTCCACCAGCAGCCCGGTCAGCCAGCGGAAGGCGACAGTCGCGACACCCGTCGCCGGGCAGAGCACCCAGGCGGCACCGGTGAGCAGCGTCGGGGAGGCCGCCGTCAGGCCGGCGGACTCCGCGCCCGCCATCGGGTGCCCGGGTACGAAACGGTCGGTGAGCCCCAGCCCGTCGGCGGCCGCAGCCACCTCGACCTTGGTGCTGCCGACGTCGGTCAGCACACAACCCGGCGCGGTCAGGTCGGCCACCTGGGCCAGAGTCCGGGGCAGGGTGGGCAGCGGACCGCAGAGGAAGACCACGTCCCGGCTGGCGACGGCCTGCTCGATCGTGGCCGGCGCCGACACGCCGCGCGAGCGGGCCTGTTCCCGCGTCACCGGGTCGGGATCCCAGCCGGTCACGTCGAGGCCGGCATCGGCGAGGCGCAGCAGCAGCGAACCACCGATCAGGCCGGTGCCGAGCACCGCCGCCCGGACGTTGGCGTACCGTCCGGTGCCGCCGTCGGTCATCGCCGGCCGCCCGGGGTCAGGCCCGCAGCCGGCCGGCGACCGCTGCGACGTGCTCGTCGGACTCGGTCAGCGCCACCCGGACGTACCGCTGCGCGGAGGGGCCGTAGAAGACACCGGCCGCGACCAGGATGCCGCGCCGGGCCAGCCAGTCGACCGTCTGCCAGCAGTCCTCGTCGCGGGTGAGCCAGAGGTAGAGGCCCGCCTCCGAGTGCTCGACCGTGAAGCCGGCGCCGGTGAACGCGGCGGTCAGCACCTCGCGCCGGGCGCGGTAGCGCTCCCGCTGCTCGGCGGCGTGCCGCTCGTCCTGAAGGGCGGCCACCATCGCGGCCTGCACCGGCGCGGGCACGATCATGCCGGCGTGCTTGCGGACCTTCAACAGCTCGGCGACGAGAGCCGGATCGCCGGCCACGAACCCGGCCCGGTAGCCGGCGAGGTTGGACCGCTTGGAGAGCGAGTGCACGGCGAGCACTCCGGTGTAGTCGCCGCCGCAGACCTGCGGGGACAGCACCGAGACCGGCTCGGCCGACCAGCCCAACGGCAGGTAGCACTCGTCGCTGGCGACCACCGCGCCGCGTTCCCGGGCCCAGTCGACGACCTTGCGCAGGTGCGCCGCGGGCAGCACCCGCCCGGTCGGGTTACCGGGCGAGTTGACCCACACCAGCCGGACGCGCGAGGTCGGCCCGACCGCGGTGAGCGAGTCGGCGCGGACCACGGTGGCGCCGGCCAGCCGGGCCCCGTCCTCGTAGGTGGGGTACGCGATCGACGGCACGACCACCACGTCGCCGGGGCCGATGCCGAGCAGGGTGGGCAGCCAGGCGACCAGCTCCTTGGAGCCGATGGTCGGCAGGACGCCGAGACCGTCGACGCCAGCTCCACAGGCCCGGGCGACCCACGCCGCGATCGCGTCGCGCAGGGCCGGGGTGCCGGCGGTCAGCGGGTAACCCGGGGCGTCGGACGCGTCCGCCAACGCCTGACGGATCACCGCCGGAACCGGGTCGACCGGCGTGCCCATGGAGAGGTTGATCAGGCCCTCCGGATGCGCCGCGGCCAGCGTGGCCGCG
>NZ_JBEXHY010000104.1:0-19037 GCF_040608295.1 Micromonospora sp. NPDC005197
GCCGGTTCCGCGCCCCCCCCCCCCCGCCCCGCCTGCGCCCGCGGGCGGCGGCCCGGCGGCGGGCCGGCCCGTACTCCAATCGGTTCGTGCTTGTGAGTCCTGGCTGCCTTGCGCCGCCGGTTGACAGCGCCGACTTCGGCGCCCTCCCTCGACACGTTCCGCGTCGAGGAAGGCTCCTGCGTGACCACTGTTATTCCGTCTTTCGCTCTTACCGGCTTGGCGCCGGCGCTGCTCACCGCGCTGACCGCGCAGGGCATCACCGAGCCGTTCCCGATCCAGACGGCGACGCTTCCGGACTCGCTCGCAGGTCGGGACGTGCTCGGCCGGGGTCGTACCGGCTCGGGTAAGACGCTCGCCTTCGGGCTTCCCCTGCTGTCTCGCACCGCCGGCCGCAAGGCCCGGCCGGGTCGCCCGCTGGCCCTGGTGCTGGTGCCGACCCGGGAGTTGGCGCAGCAGGTGACCACCGCGCTGGCGCCGTACGCCCGGGCCGTCGGCCTGCGCTGCGCCACAGTCGTCGGCGGGTTGTCGTTGCAGCGGCAGGCGGACGCGCTGCGTGCCGGCGCCGAGGTGGTCGTGGCGACCCCCGGCCGGCTGCACGACCTGATCAACCGCGGCGACGCCCGGCTCGACCAGGTCGAGATCACCGTGCTGGACGAGGCCGACCAGATGGCCGACATGGGCTTCCTGCCGCAGGTGACCAAGCTCCTGGAGCAGGTCGCCCCGCAGGGTCAGCGGATGCTCTTCTCCGCCACCCTGGACGGCGGCGTGGACCGGCTGGTCCGCCGCTTCCTCAGCAGCCCGGTGACCCACTCGGTCGACCCGGGCACTGCCACGGTCACCGCGATGACCCACCACGTGCTGCACGTCGACGCGGTCGACAAGCCCGACGCGTTGACCCGGATCGCCGCCCGTGACGGTCGCACCATCCTCTTCATGGGCACCAAGCACCGCGCCGACCGGCTCGCGCGCCAGTTGCTCTCCAAGGGTGTACGCGCCGCTGCGCTGCACGGTGGCAAGTCCCAGCCGCAGCGCACCCGCATCCTGGAGCAGTTCCGCAACGGCCAGGTGACCGCCCTGGTCGCCACGGACGTGGCGGCCCGGGGCATCCACGTCGACGGCCTCGACATGGTCGTCAACGTGGACCCGCCGGCCGAGGCGAAGGACTACCTGCACCGCGGTGGTCGGACGGCCCGCGCCGGCGAGTCCGGCAGCGTGGTCACCCTGGTCCTGCCCGAGCAGCGCCGGGACGTGTCCCGGCTGATGGCCACCGCCGGCATCCGGCCGGAGTCGGTCCAGGTGCGCCCGGGCGACGGTTCGTTGGCCCGGGTGACCGGTGCCCGTGAGCCGTCCGGTGTGCCGGTGACCATCGTCGCGCCGCCGGTGGCTGTCAGCCGGGGACGCGTAGCCGGTGGCTCGGCCACGGACGGCGGCGCCCGCCCGGCGCACCGCGCGTCGGGCCGGTCCCGTCGCCCGCGCCGCCCGCGTACCGTCTGATCCTCCACGCACGTCACCGACCCGTCCCGCTTCGGCTGGGCGGGTCGGTTTGTGTGCGGGGTGGTCCGGGTCGCGCCCCGGATCGGCCTCCTCGACCGTCGTGGCGGTCGATGACCCGCACCGCCCGGCCGCTGGCCCGAGTCGAATATCAGCCGCGGCTTGGTCGGCTGGCCGACTGTGTCCCGGCCCGGTGTGGTCGAAGCTGGCCATCGGGGGGAGCCGGGCGGGGGGCCCGGCGCGGGAGGGGTGACCATGGCGGGCGAAGCCGGCTCGGGGGCGCTGCGCGAACTGATCCTGGTGGCCGCGGTCGGGCTCGCCGGGTTGCTGCTCGCTATGGTCGCGGCCTTCGCGCCCTGGCATGCCACCCCGGCGGACAATGCTCCCGCCGGTCTGGTGGAGCTGCGCAGTCCCGGCGATCCGGGCCCCGGCCCGACGGTCGAGCACCGGGGCTGAGCAGCGACCGGCCGACCGGTGCCGGCGGAGGGGCAGGCCCGGTCAGGATCGGTACGAGGTGTGGTCGGGTCGGCGGGGCACCGACCCGACCACGCCGCCCCGGTGGTCAGGACGTCGTGGACGCCCGGTCGGTCGGGGTGCGGCTCAGCAGGTCGGCGAGGCTGGTGCTGTCGACGACGGTGGCGATCGCCCCGTGCACCGCCAGCCAGACGTCGGTGAGCCCGGCAGCCACCCCGTGGTAGCCGGCGCGTTCGGCCGGCAGTCCGCGTACGGTGGTCAGCGAGCCGCCGACCGCGCGCAGCACATCCCCGACGGTGATCTCCTCAGGTGGCCGGGTCAGCGCGTATCCGCCCTCGGCGCCCCGATGGCTGTGCAGCAGACCGGCCCGGCGCAGGTCGAGCAGGATGCCCTGCAGGAAGCTGAGCGGGATCTCCTGCACCTCGGCCAGGCTGCCGGCCTTCACCAGCTCGCCCGCGCCACCACCGCCCGCGTCGCCGCCGCGTACGGCGGCGGTGACGGCGAGCATCGCCCGGAGCGCGTAGTCGCTGCGCGCGGAGACGTACACGTCACTGACCAGCCTGGTCCAGTACGCCCCAGCGACGGCGGATCGCCTTGTCGGCCGCGCCGAACGCCGCGTCCACGACCAGGCCCAGCACCAGGATGACGATCATCGTGGAGAGCAGCCACGGCGCGTCGGACAGCTCCCGCGAGTAGGTGAGCTGGGCGCCCAGCGAGGTCTGCGAGATGCCGACGACGATCAGCTCGCCGGCCATCAGACTCCGCCAGGAGAACGCCCAACCCTGCTTGAGGCCCGCGACGATCGCCGGCAGGGCGGCCGGCGCGATCACGTACCGGTAGAGGTTGAGCCCCCGCGCGCCCAGGTTGCGACCGGCGCGCAGCAGCAGCGGTGGCACGTAGTCCACACCGGAGATCACCCCGTTGGCGATGGACGGCGCGGCGCCGAGCACCACCACGAAGAAGATCGCCTTCTCGCTCAGCTCGAACAGCAGGATGGCCAGCGGGAACCAGGCGATCGACGGCATGGTCTGCAACGCGGTGATCATCGAGCCGATGGCGGCCCGCAGCACCGTGGAGCGGGCCACCGCCAGGCCCAGCAGCAGGCCGACCGCGACCGAGAAGACATAGCCGACGGCGGCCCGCCGCAGCGTGGTGGCCAGGCCCTCCCAGAGCTGCGGACCCTGGGCCTGGGTCACCAGCTCGCGACCGACGACCAGCGGGCCGGGCAGGGAGTACGGCGGCTTCCAGCCCGACCAGACCACCACCTGCCAGGCCACGATGACGATGGCCAGCGCGGCCAGCTTGGGCCAGGTGGCCGCCCAGAGCCGGGTGCCGCGGGACACCTCCTTATTCCGACCGGCGATCTCCAGTGCGTCCAGGCCGGAGATCTCCGCGTCGCTGCGCGCCGTGCTGGTGAGGGTGTCACTGGCCATGGCGGCCCACCTCCGTACGGAGCCGTTCGGTGACCTCGGCGGCGATCGCGGCGACCTCGGGCGAGTCGATCCGCCGTGGCCGTGGGATGTCCACCTCGGTGGAGTAGATGATCCGGCCGGGGCGGCTGGAGAGCAGGATGATCCGGTCGGCCAGCCGGGCGGCCTCGCGGACGTTGTGCGTGACGAAGAGCACCGAGAGCCGGCGCTCGGACCAGATCCGTTCCAGCTCGTCGTGCAGGATGTCGCGGGTCATGGCGTCCAGCGCGCCGAACGGCTCGTCCATCAGCAGCACCGGCGTGTCCAGGGCCAGCGTGCGGGCCAGCGCGACCCGCTGACGCATGCCGCCGGAAAGTTCGTGTGGCCGCTTGCGACCGAACTCGGCCAGGTGCACCGTGCGCAGCAGGTCGGCCACCCGTTCGCGGCGCTCGGCGCGGGGCAGCCCGCGCAGCTTCAGCGGCACCTCGACGTTGGCGTCGACCGTCAGCCAGGGGAAGAGCGCCGGCTCCTGGAACATCAGCCCCGGATTGGCGCCGCCGGCGATGCCGATCTGCCCGCCGCTGGGCCGGTCCAGGCCGGCGACCAGGTTGAGCAGGGTGCTCTTGCCGCAGCCGGACGCGCCGACGAGGCAGACGAACTCGCCCGGCGCCACGTCCAGGGAGACCCCGTCCAGGGCCAGTACGGCGCTCGACCCGCGTCCGTACACCTTGGTCACGCCGGAGAGCGCGACCGCGGTGGTCGCGCTCTGCGGCGTCGTCGTGGTCGACGTCATGGCTGGACGACCTCGGGCTTGCCCTGCGCCTTGAGCGCCTTGTTGAGGTACGTGAGGTCGTACAGGCCCTTGAGGTCCACCGGCTCGGTCAGCTTGACCTCGACGGCGTGGTCGAGCCCGGCCTTGAGCGAGGTGGGGATCGGGTCGTTGGTGAACTCCAACGTCGGCCACGCCTGCTTGATCAGCTTGAGGTCCAGCGGCTTGCCGGTGATCTTGCCGATGGCGTCGGAGATGGCCTGCTGGGCCTCGTCCGGCTTGGTGTTGACGAACTCGTTCGCGGCCACCTGGCCGTCGACCAGCTTCTGCACCACGTCCGGGTGTGCCTTGAGGAACTTCGTGCTGACCAGCAGGTTGGTGATGACGAACTTCTTGTCCGGCCACAGGTCGCGCTCGTCGACGAGCACCTTGCCGCCGGCGTTGACCAGCCGGGAGACGAACGGCTCGGGCACCCAGGCGGCGTCGATCGCGCCGCTGTTGAAGGTCTCCACCGTCTGGGCGTTCTCCTGCGGCACGATCTTGACGTCGCCGCCACCCTCCTTGGTGGTGGTCAGCCCCTGCTGCTTGAGCCAGTAGCGGACCGCCACGTCCTGGGTGTTGCCGAGCTGCGGGGTGGCGACCTTCTTGCCCTTGAGGTCCTGCGGGCCGTTGATGCCCGGCTTGACCACCAGCGCCACGCCTCCGGAGGCGGCGCCGGAGACGACCCGGACGGCCTCGCCCTTGGACTTGGAGAACGCGTTCACGGTGGGGTTCGGGCCGATGTAGGTCGCGTCCAGCGCGCCGGAGAAGACGGCCTCGATGGCGGCCGGGCCGGCGTTGAAGGTCTTCGGTTCGAGCTTGACGTCGGCACCGAGCTTCTCGGCGAAGATGCCCTTCTCCACGCCGACGACGGCCGGCGCGTGGGTGATGTTGGGGAAGTAGCCGAGCCGCAGGGTCACCGGGCCGGAACTGTCTCCCGTGCCCTCGCTGTCGTCGCCGCACGCGGCGGTGCTGCCCAGGGTCGCCGCGCCGAGGGCGGCGAGGGTGGTCAGGGTGACCAACCGGCGTAGGGGGAGCCGTCTCATCGTCCATCCAATCCGCAGTATTCCTACTTAGTTGGTAGGAAGAGTGGGTCAGGCCGGGGTCAGCGTCAAGACCCATCCACATGCCGGGAAGGGGCGTCTCAGTTATGTCGGTATTTCCTACCGTCTTGCTAGGCCAATCGCGCGACACGGATTGTCGTACGTCGACGGGTTCGTCCGCTCCGGCTGGTCGCGCCGCGGGGAGGCCGAGCGGGTCGGCGCCGAGGTCCCGCCCCGGCTGGCCAACCCGGTGGCGGTGGCTCCGTGGAGGTCGCCGGTGGCGGGGATGCCGACGCGCTAGGGTCGATCCCGTGGCGGCGCGGAGATCCAGAATTCCAGCGACGAAGTATCCGGTCGAGCGGTTCACCCTCGACAACGGCCTGCGGGTGGTCCTGACCCCCGATCGCAGTGCCCCGGTGATCGGGGTGGCGGTGGTCTACGACGTCGGCATCCGCTCCGAGCCGGAGGGGCGTACGGGCTTCGCCCACCTCTTCGAGCATCTGATGTTCCAGGGCTCCGAGAACCTCGAGAAACTGGCCCACTTCCGACACGTGCAGGGTGCCGGCGGCACGTTCAACGGCTCCACCCACCTGGACTACACCGACTACTTCGAGACGCTGCCGAGCAACGCGCTGGAGCGCGCGCTGTTCCTGGAGGCGGACCGGATGCGCGGGCCCCGGCTGACCGAGGAGAACCTGCGCAACCAGGTCGACGTGGTCAAGGAGGAGATCCGGGTCAACGTGCTCAGCCGGCCGTACGGCGGCTTTCCCTGGCTGACCCTGCCCCCGGTCATGTTCGACACGTTCCCGAACGCGCACGACGGCTACGGCTCGTTCGACGACCTGGAGTCGGCCACCGTCGCCGACGCCGCCGACTTCTTCCGCCGCTACTACGCCAGCGGCAACGCGGTGCTCGCCGTCAGCGGCGACATCGACGTGGCCGAGGCGACCGAGCTGGTCACCCGGCACTTCGGCGACGTCCCGGCCCGTCCCGCGCCGCGGCGGCCCGACTTCACCGAGCCCGACCTGACCGCCGAGCGGCGCAGCTCGTACACCGACGCCCTGGCGCCGTTGCCGGCGGTGGCCGGCGCGTGGCGGGTGCCCGACCCGGTCGGCGACTTCGCCAACTACCTGCCGTACGTGGTGCTGGCCGAGGTGCTCACCGACGGCGACGCGTCCCGGCTGGTCGAACGACTGGTCCAGCGTGACCGCACGGTGACCAGCCTCGGCGGCTACCTCGGCTTCATGGGCGACCCGTTCGACGTCCGCGACCCCACCGCGCTGCTGCTCCAGGCGCACCTGCCACCGGGCGGCGACGTGGACAAGGTGCTGCGCACCGTCGACGAGGAACTGGACCGGCTGGCCACCGACGGGCTGACCGACGGCGAGCTGGCCCGCACCCAGGCCCGGATGGCCACCCACCTGCTGCGCGACACCGACGCGGTGCTCGGCCGGGCGCTGCGGATGGCGGTCCTGGAACAGCAACGCGGCGAGCCGGGCCTGCTCAACGACCTGCCCCGACTGGTCGGCGACGTCACCGAGGAGCAGGTCCGGGCCGCCGCGGCCACCCTGCGCCCGGAGCGCCGCGCCGCGGTCGAGGTCATCCCCGGAGGTGCCCGATGACCACCACCGCCACCGCCGGGCCGCGTACGCTGCCCCCGCTCGGCCCCACCCGCAAGCTCAAGGTGCCCAAGCAGGCCGAGCGCACGCTGCGCAACGGGCTCACCGTGATCGCCGTACGCCGGCCGGCGGTGCCCCTGGTCGAGCTGCGGCTCTGGGTACCGTTCGGCCGCGCCCACCTCGCGCGCGGCGCGATGCTCTCGCAGACCATGCTCTCCGGCACCGAGTCGATGACCAGCGTGCAGTTGGCCGCCGAGCTGCAGAAGGTGGGCGGCGGGCTGTCCGCGGGCGTCGACCCGGACCGGCTGATGCTCTCCGGCGCCGGCCTGGTCACCGGCCTGGACCGGATGCTGGAGCTGCTGGCCGAGGTGCTGACCGGCGCCAGCTACCCCAGCGACGAGGTGGCCGCCGAGCGGGACCGGCTGATCGACCGGATCCAGGTTGCCCAGAGCCAGCCGGCGCACCTGGCCCGGGAGGCGCTGCTGAAGCGGATCTACGGGCGACACCCGTACGCCACGCAGACCCCGGAGCCGGGCCAGATCCGTGCCGTCCGACCGGCGGCCCTGCGCAGCCTGCACGCCGAGCGGGTGCACCCCGCCGGGGCGCAGCTGGTGGTGGTCGGCGACGTGCAGCCGGAGAAGGCCCTGGACGCGGCCGAGCGGGCGCTCGGTGGGTGGGCCGGCGCCGGGCGTACGGCCACCCTGCCGGCCACCCCGCCGCTGGAGCCAGGGCCGCTGCTGCTTGTCGACCGACCCGGCTCGGTGCAGTCCTCGCTGCGGGTCGCGCTGCCCGCCGTGCCGCGCACCGACCCCGACCACGCGCCGCTGCAACTGGCCAACCTGATCTTCGGGGGCTACTTCTCGTCCCGCTGGGTGGAGAACATCCGCGAGGACAAGGGCTACACGTACGGCCCGCACTCGGTGATCGAGCACTCGGTGGCCGGGTCGGTTCTGGTCGCCGGCGCCGAGGTGGCCACCGAGGTCACCGGCCCGGCGCTGCTGGAGACCACGTACGAGCTGGGCCGGCTGGCGTCGCTGCCGCCGAAGCCGGAGGAGCTGGAGCAGGCCCGCCAGTACGCCCTGGGCACCCTCCAGCTCGGCATGTCCACCCAGGCCGGTCTGGCCGCGCTGACCAGCGCGTACGCCGGGAACGGGCTGCGGCTGGAGTTCCTCGCGGAGTACGCGGCCCGCCTGGCGCAGGCGACCGTCGACGACGTGGCGCGTGCTGCCGCCCACTACCTCGCGCCCGCCCGGGCGGCGGTGGTCGTGCTCGGCGACGCCGAGCGGATCACCCCCGGGCTGGCCGCGCTGACGCCGGTCCACACCGAACCGGTGCAGCCATGAGGCACCGCCACGGCCCGTCGGTCCGGGTGTCCGTCAGCGGCGGAGCGTTGACGTGAGCGGGGAGACGGCGCCGCCGCTGGCGCGGTCCACCCTGGATCGCGCCGCGCATCGGCGGGGCGACGCGCAGTGGCTGACCGAGGCGTGGCTGCGCGGCCGGATCCTGCTGCTCGACTCGACCAACGACGGGCGGACGCTCGCCCGTACCGACGTGTCGCCCCCCGCGCTGGTGCTGTTCGGCGCGGCCGACGTGCCGGCCGGCGCCGAGTCGACGGCGATGTTCCTCGGTGTCGAGCCGGACGGGGTGCCGATCTTCGCGCTCGACACGCCGCTGCCGACGGTGCCGGGCACCCGGGCGGTCAACCTGCGGGAGGTGGGCCACCTGCTCGGCGATCGGGAGGCCGGCATCTTCACCACGGCGCTCGCGCTGCTCAACTGGCACACCCGGCACGGCTACTCGACGGCGACCGGCGCGCCGACGGTGATGGACGAGGCCGGCTGGTCCCGGGTGGATCGCAACGGTGCGCGGATCTGGCCGCGTACCGACCCGGCGATGATCGTGCTGGTGCACGACGGCGTCGACGGTCCCGAGGGGCGCTGCCTGCTCGGCAACAACGCCGGCTGGCCGGGCACGCCGGGTGGTCGGCGCTACTCCTGCCTGGCCGGATACGTCGAGCCGGGGGAGTCCGCGGAGGCCGCCGTGCTGCGCGAGGTCCGCGAGGAGGTGGGCATCTCCGTCGAGCGGATCAGGTACGTCGGCAGCCAGGCCTGGCCGTTCCCGGGCTCGCTGATGCTGGGCTTCCTGGCCACCGCCGACCCGGCGGATCCGGTGCAGGTCGACCCGTCCGAGATCGCGTACGCCAGGTGGTTCAGCCGCGAGGAGATCGGGGCCGCGTGTGCGGGAAGGGCCGTGGACGTGGGGGACGGGGCTCGGCTGATCCTGCCGCCGCCGTCGTCGATCGCGTTGTTCCTCATCCATCGCTGGCTGGACGGCTGGGTGGACGCCGACCACTGAGCACGGTCCCGGCCCGTGGCCGCCGTTGCCGCGGCGGTCACGGGCCGGGAACACGGGCCGTCGTGGTCGGTGGGAGCGATGGACGCGGCGGGGGAGCCGAGCCGACCACGACGGACGTTTGGGGTCAGGTGCCGGTGCGGCCGGGTCTGCGCCGGAAGACGGGCAGCGGCTCGCCGAGTGGCAGGACCTTGACCCGTTGCTTGCCGGCTCGCACCGCGCCGACCGTCGACAGGGCCCGGGCCAGCAGCAGCGCGGCGTCCCGGTCCTCGGCGTGCACGGTCTGCCGGCGCGGTTCCGGCGTGGTCGTCTCGTCGCGGAGGCCATGGCCGTCCGCCCAGGCGGCGGCGATGTCCCCGTCGGCGACGGTGCGGATGTCGGTGCGAACGATCAGGAACCGCATAAGGGTCTCCGGATGAACCGCGACGAATGAGCCAGTGTGGAAGTTCCACGTTCTCGTGGGTCATGTTACGCCCCGTGTTCATCCCAGCAAGTGAAACGCGCCTATTGTTTCCGAGCCTCGTCCGATCGGCGGATGCCTGGTCAGCGGGGTTGCCGCCGAACAAGGCGACGGGGCCGCCGGCACCATGCCAACGGCCCCGCCCCGGTCAGGAGGATCAGTTCAGGTCGAACTGGCCCGTCTTCGCCCCGGCGATGAAGCCGAGCCACCCGGCCCGGTTGAACAGCAGCACCGGGCCGCCCCGGTCCTTGCTGTCGCGCAGCGCGACAGCCGACGGGCCGGTGCCCAGGGGGGCGACCTCCACGCAGTTGGAGGTCTGGCTGCGGGTGCTGGTACGCCACGGGGCGTCCGCCAACGAGCTGGCGGAGACGGACGGCGTGTTGTGGATGTCGTTCATGGCTCTGCTCCTGATGTGAACCGATCCGATGGGACGAGTGGTGCCGCACGCCCCGACGGAGGGTCCCCCGTGGATCACCGATCCGTCAGTCGCCCCGAGGCCCGGCGGCGTTGGGTCGGCGCCGTTGCCGGCCCGAACGCCACTGTGGATGGGGGCGTCGCCCCGGTCAGCCGTCCCGTCGCCTCGATCAGCCAGGAGAGGGTGTCCGAGGCGTCTAGTGCCGCCGTGCATAGCCACTCGAACACCACTTTATAGCGATTTAGCGTGATTGCCTCGGTCGACATGACGTCGGTGAACCCCCCTTCGATGGCCAATGTCTCCGGATCGAGCGGATCGGCGAACCGATAGAGGGAGAAGGCGGTCGGCGGAAGGTACCAATCGCCGATCTGGGTGTCCCGCAGAAGCAGGTGCAGAGTCACGTTGGGCAGCAGGGCAAGCTCGCACAGCTGGTGCAGCTGCTCGTGCAGCACCTCGGGCGGGCCGGCCCGGCGGCCGAGGGCCGCCTCCTCCAGCACTGCGGTGTAGCTCGGCGCGTGCGGCTCGCGGGTCAGCAGCAACTGGCGGGCCAACCGGGCCTGCACCTCGGTCTCCGGCTCGTCGGTCGGCTCCGGTTCGCCGGCGCCCTCGCTCACCTGGCGGGCCGAGACGATCCGGACCTTCGCGTACCCGGCGGTCTGCAGCAGACCCGGCACCAGAACCGGGTTGTACTCGGAGATCTCCGCGCAGCCCGCCTCCAGCTCGGCCCAACTGCGCTGCTGCTGCGTCATCACCGGAAAGTTCTTCAACCAGCCGCGCATGTCGCCGGCCTCACCGGCGATCGCGAGCAACTCCTCGCGCGACGCGGTGTCGGCCCCGTAGAGGTCGAGCAGAACGCCGACATCCTGCGGGTCCGGTCGGCTGCGGCCGTTCTCCATGCGGGACAGTTTGGACGCGGACGCCCAACCGATCCGTTCGATAACCTGGTCACCGGTGAGGCCCGCGGCTTCGCGCAGGCTGCGCAGTTCGATGCCCAACCGTCGGCGACGCATGATCGGGCTGGGTGCGGCAGGAGGCACAGTGTCCTCTTTCCCGTCGACCGCCGCAGACGCGACGGTAACTGTATGAAATTCGCCCCCCACGGTCAGTATGGACGGCGCGACCGGCGTCGGAGGTTCCGGCGGGGGCGTGTCTTGTCGAAAAATGGACCACGGATACGCCGGACGACGACGGACCCCGGGTCCCAGCCCCGTCGACCGCCCAGCCGGGCACGCCATCCCGCCGGAGGGAACCCATGCGCACCGTCCTGCGCCGACCCGACTTCCGCCTGCTGTTCGGCGGCCTGCTGGCCAGCATGACCGCCGAGTCGATCCTGCTGCTCGCGCTCGCCATCTGGGTCAAGGACCTGACCGGCTCCAACGGGCTCGCCGGCGGCATCATCTTCGCCGTCATCGCCCCGATGACGTTGGCGCCGCTGGTCGGTTGGTTCGTCGACCGGTACCCGCGCCGGCCCTTCTTCGTGACCGCGAACGTGGTCACCGCGCTGCTGCTCGCTCCGTTGTTCACCGTCCGCGACGCGGGCGACGTCTGGCTCGTCTACCTGGTGGCGGCCCTCTACGGCCTGTCGTCCATCACGCTCGGCGCGGCGCTCAGCGGGTTGATCCGGCAGTTGGTGCCGGTGGAGCTGCTCGCGGAGGCGAACGGCGTGCTGCAGACCGTACGCCAGGGGCTGCGGCTGGTCGGCCCGCTGGCCGGCGCGGCGCTCTACGCGGCGCTCGGCGGGTGGGCGCTGGCCGGGATCGGCATGGTCGGCTTCGTGACCGCGGCCGCGGTGGTGACCGCGGTGCCGAGCCCGGCGCTGGCGCCGGCGACCGTGCGGCTGCGGTGGCCCGCCGAGCTGGGCGCCGGCCTGCGGCATCTGACCGGTGAGCCGGCGCTGCGCCGGGCCCTGCTCGGCTACGGGCTCGGATCGCTGGTGATGGGTTTCAGCGAGTCGCTGATCTTCGCCTACGTCGACCAGGGGTTGGATCGGGACGCGGCCTTCGTGGGCGTGCTGGTCATGGTGCAGGGCGTCGGTGGGCTGTTCGGTGGGCTCTGCTCACCGGCGCTGGTCCGCCGACTCGGTGAGATCGGCACGCTGGCCGCCGGAGTGGCCTTCTTCTCGCCGGCCGCGCTCGCGCTCGCCTACCCCGATCTGCGGCTCGGGATCGTGGCGGTGCTGCTGGCCGGCGTCTCGCTGCCGTTGACGATGGTGGGCCTGCACACGCTGATCCAGCGACGTACGCCGCCCGGGCTGGTCGGACGGGTCGCGGCGGCCACCCAGGCGCTGGTCAGCGGCCCGCAGGCGCTCTCCATCGGCGCCGGTGCCCTGCTGGTCGGCGTCCTGGACTACCGGGCCCTGTTCCTGCTGGTCGGGGTGGCCACGCTGGCCGCCGGCGTCTACCTCTGGCGGGGCCGGCACCTGAGCGCGCCGGCCGGCGGCCGTGGGCCCACACCGCCGACCCGCCCGACCCTCCCCGCGCCGCGCCGCCCGGTCGATGCCGACATCGACGCGCCGGTGGCCACCGGACCCCGGCGGCCGCCCCGGCGGTGACGGAGGTCGGAGATGACGAACGGTGACGGATGTCGGACACGACGAACGGCCGCCCGGATCCGGGCGGCCGTTCGTCGAGAGGTGACCCGGCGGTCAGGCGCTGAGGGTTTCCAGGTGCTGCTTGACCTGAGTGATCGAGGGGTTCGTCAGGGCGCTGCCGTCGGCGAAACGCAGCGTCGGCACCGTCTGGTTGCCGCCGTTGACGCTCATCACGAACTCCGCGGCCTCCGGATCCCGCTCGATGTCGACCACCTCGTACCCGATGCCCTCCCGGTCGAGCTGCGACTTCAGCCGGTGGCAGTAGCCGCACCAGGGGGTGGAATACATCGTCAGCATGGTCGGATCCTCCAACTCCTCTGACCGCCGGCTTGCGGATCAAGCCGAGGCTGTCCGCTACAACGTCCGGAGGAGCTGAGATGATTCCTGGTTGTGGTGGTTCACTCAGCGTCGGAAGGCGTACTTGCCGGGCTGGACCCGGAGCAGCGCTCCGCGGTGACCGCACCCGCCGGCCCGGTCTGCATCCTCGCCGGCGCGGGCACCGGCAAGACCCGCGCGATCACCTCCCGGATCGCCCACCGGGCGCTCTCCGGGGAGATCTCCCCCCGGCACGTGCTCGCCGTCACCTTCACCGCCCGGGCCGCCGCCGAGATGCGACACCGTCTCACTCTGCTCGGGGCGCACGGGGTCCAGGCGCGGACATTCCACTCCGCCGCGCTGCGGCAGGTGCGCTACTTCGCTCCCCGCCTGCTGGCCGGCCGGGCCATGCCCGAGCTGCTGGACAGCAAGGTGCGGCTGGTCACCCTCGCCGCCGCCCGGGTCGGCCTGCGTACCGACCGGGCCGCCGCGCGGGACCTGGCCGGTGAGATCGAGTGGGCCAAGTCGTCGCTGGTGGAGCCGGGGGACTACGTGGTGTCGGCGGCCCGGGCAGTGCGGGACACGCCGCACGAGCCGGCGAAGGTCGCCGAGGTGTTCACTGCGTACGAGCAGCTCAAGCGCTCCAACGGGGTGATCGACTTCGAGGACATGCTGCGCGCCGCGGTGTGGGGCATCGAGGAGCACCGGGACGTCGCCGAGCAGGTCCGCGGTCAGTACCGGCACTTCGTGGTCGACGAGTACCAGGACGTCAACCCGCTCCAGCAGCGGTTGCTGGACGCCTGGCTGGGCGGCCGGGACGACCTGACCGTGGTCGGCGACGCCAGCCAGACGATCTACTCGTTCACCGGGGCGACCTCGTCGTACCTGGTCGACTTTCCGCGCCGGCACCGCAACGCCACAGTGGTCCGGCTGGTCCGCGACTACCGCTCCACCCCGCAGGTCGTCGGGCTGGCCAACGCGGTGATCTCCCAGGCCCGCGGCGCCGAGGCGCGGCTGCGGTTGGAGTTGAGCGGGCAGCGCCCCCCGGGACCGGAACCCGACCTGCGGATCTTCACCGACGAGCCGGCCGAGGCGAACGCGGTGGCCGCGCGCTGCCGGTCACTGATCGACGCGGGCACCCCGGCGAAGGAGATCGCCGTGCTGTTCCGCGTCAACGCGCAGTCCGAGGCGTACGAGAAGGCGCTCACCGAGGCCGCCGTGCCGTACGTGGTGCAGGGCGCGGAGCGGTTCTTCGAGCGGACCGAGGTGCGCCAGGCGATGGTCGCCCTGCGGTCGGCCACCCGCTCGATCCCCGGGGAGACCCCGTTGCCGACCGCCGTGGTCGAGGCGCTCACCGCGGTCGGCTGGGCCCCGGACGCGCCCCCGGCCGGTGGCGCCGCCCGCGAGCGCTGGGAGGCCCTGTCCGCGCTGGTCCAGCTCGCCGAGGAGTACGCGGCCACCCCCGAGGTGGTGCCGATCGGCGAGGCGGCGTCGGTGGAGCGCCCGGTCACCCTCATCGACTTCACCGAGGAACTGGCCCGCCGGGCCGCCCAGCAGCACGTGCCGACGGTGGACGGGGTCACGCTGGCGTCGCTGCACTCGGCCAAGGGGCTGGAGTGGGACGCGGTCTTCCTGGTCGGCCTCGCCGAGGGCACCCTGCCCACCACGTACGCCAAGACCGTCGAGCAGGTCGAGGAGGAGCGCCGGCTGCTCTACGTCGGCATCACCCGCGCGCGGCAGTGGCTCTGGCTGTCGTACGCCGCCGCGCGCTCGTCGGGCGGCCGTGCCCGGCGGCCGTCGCGGTTCCTGCCCCAGCTGGACCGCTCCGGCGGCACCGAGCGGGCGGGCGCCTCCACCGGTCCCGCGCGCCGTCCCGAACGGCGCCGGACGCAGATCGTGTCCTGTCGGATCTGCGGCGCGACCCTGCTCGCCGGCCCCGACCGCAAACTGGGTCGGTGCCCCACCTGTCCCTCCGACATCGACGATGAGCTGCACGAACGCCTGCGCGAGTGGCGCCAGCGGGTGGCCGGCGCGCAGAAGGTCCCGGCGTACGTGGTGTTCACCGACGCCACGTTGACCGCGTTGGCCGAGCGGCGGCCCGGCCGGCCGGAAGAGTTGATCGCCATCGCCGGCATCGGCCCCCGCAAACTGGGCCTCTACGGGGAGTCGGTGCTGGCGCTCGTGCAGGGCGCGGGGGTGGACGACGTCTGCCCGGAGAAAACTTTCGAAATCTCGTCGTAAATTCGTTTGCCCTCGCCCCCGGGCGAGGAATAGCCTCAGAACACACCACGCGAGCGGCGCCATTCCGGCTGCTCACGGGGGTTGGTCCAGTCGATTCGAGGAACGTGAGGGAGGTGGCCACCGTGGAGATCTTCACCTATGAGCGTCTGACGGCGATGCCGTCTGTCCCCGCTCCGCTGTCGGCTGTCTGGGTGGCCCTTGCGGCCGCACGACCGTCGGTTCCGCAGGTGCACCAGGTTCAGGCCGAGCTGAACTTGACCGTTGCGCCGATCGCCGGAGTCGAGGGGACCAGTGGCTTCACGGGCATGGGCATCGATGGCGCCAAGAAGCGCACGGATGTCCGCGGCGTTCCACCTCGAGGTAGACCGGTCTGATCCTCAGACACCGGCTCACCTCGAGGCCGCGGAACCCGCTACCGGGATCCGCGGCCTCAGTTTTTTGCCCCGCCGAAGTACGTCGGAATGCGATCCACGAGATCGAAGTGAGAGAGAGGTGACCGGGAGATGAGTCTGGCGTTGGCCCCCCTCGATGTGAGCGTCGAGCTGGAGGCGAACCTGCCCTGCCGGAAGTTCGACCCCGACCTGTGGTTCTCCGACTCGCCTGCCGAGCTCGAGCTGGCCAAGTCGCTCTGCGGGGACTGCCCGCTGCGCGTCGAGTGCCTGGCCGGGGCGGTGGAGCGAGCGGAGCCGTGGGGCGTCTGGGGCGGCGAGATCTTCGAGCGTGGCGCGGTCGTCCCGCGCAAGCGGCCCCGTGGCCGTCCGCGCAAGGAGGACGTCGCTCGTGACGCGGAGCTCCGGGTCGAGGCCGAGGCGCGCCTGGCAGCCACTGGGCTGTCCGAGGTGCGTGGCGCGGTCCGGCTGGCAGCCTGACATGTTCCCGACCCGTACCAACTACGCCGGTGGCACACCGGCAGTGAGTGGGAAAACGATGTTGAACGTTCCGAGTGGAGCCTTCGAGATGCAACTACTCCACGAAGCGTTGACCAGGGCTCGAATGCGCCGGCCTCAGGCCGGTCGTACCACCACGAGCACTGAGGCAACCCGATCCGCCCGTACCGTCGCCATGAACGGCCGCAACCAGTCGGCGCGCGACCTGGGCGTTCTCTAGTACCACCCCACGCAGAAGGGCGGGTGCCGACCGGCACCCGCCCTTCCTCACATCCTCAGGCGACCGGCGCGAAGCCCGGCAGCCAGCGCTCCAGGATGCTGCGGTACGGCGCCTTCGCCTCCAACTGGCAGAGCACCCCGATCGAGCCGAGCGTCACCCGGTGGATGAGCAGGTACGACGGGGGCAGGTTGAGCTTCCTGCTCAGCTGGTAGGTGGGGGAGCGAGGGCTGGCCAGCCGGGCCGCCTCGGCCCGTAGCCAGGCCCGGGTGAAGCGGAACCCGTCGGCCGCGATCGGCTCCAGCATCGGGCGGAGGAAGTCGAGGACACCCTCGGCGTCGATCTCGTCGGTGGAACCGATGAACCCCTCGTCCCGCAGTCCCGCCACCACCCCGTCCGCGTCGCCGCGCAGGGCCCGCCCGGCGATGCGGCCGATCGGCTCCGGCGTGCCCTCGGGCATCCGGGCCACCGCACCGAAGTCGATCACCCCGAGCCGGCCGTCAGCCAGCAGCCGGAAGTTTCCCGGGTGCGGGTCGGCGTGCAGAAGACCAGCCCGCTGGGGCGCGGAGAGGTGCAACGTGGCCATGAGCCGGCCGGCCTCGTCCCGCTGCTCCTCGGTGCCGTCGAAGATGATGTCTGCCAGCGGGGTGCCGGTCACCCATTCGGTGACCAGCACCCGGGGCGACGCGGAGACCACCTCCGGGATGAAGATCTCCGGATCGTCGGCGTACGCGGCGGCGAAGGTGCGCTGCGACTCGGCCTCGAGCTCGTAGTCCAGCTCCTCGGTGATCCGCTCACGCAGCTCGACGAGGAGCGGCTTGACGTCGAGGCCGGGCTGGATCGCCCGGAACATCCCGCCCAGCCGGGAGAGCTGCTTGAGGTCGGTGAGGAGCGCGTCACCGGCCCCCGGGTACTGGATCTTGACCGCCACGTCGCGGCTGTTCGGCTCGCCGGACGGGCCGTAACCCGGCTCGCGCCACCGAGCCCGGTGCACCTGCCCGATGCTGGCCGCCGCCGCCGGGGTGTCGTTGAACTCGACGAACCGGTCGCGCCAGTCGGGGCCGAGCTGCTCGGCGAGCACCTTCTGCACGCTCGCGGCCGGCAGCGGCGGCGCGGCCTCCTGAAGTTTGGTCAGTGCCTGCCGGTACGGTGCGGCGATCTCCTCCGGCAGGGCCGCCTCGAAGACCGACAACGCCTGGCCGAACTTCATCGCCCCGCCCTTGAGCTGGCCCAACACGCTGAACAACTGCTCGGCGGTGCGCTGCTGGATCTCCGCGGAGATCACGTCGGAGGCGAGCCCGGTGACACGCTTACCCATGCCGAGGACGGTCCGGCCGGCGAAGCCGAGCGGCAGAGCGGCGAGCTTGGCGGTCCGGGACACGGCCCGGCGCGGGATGTCGGTCACTTCGCCATTGTTACCGACCGGAGGGCTCCGCTGCTGCTGTGCGGCCGGGCTGGTGCATACACCCGAGTCGGCGAACACCCGCACGCCGGGTGCGGCGGCCAACCTCGGCGGCGGAACCGGCCCGCTCCGGTGATCTCCATGGCGCCGCCCAGTGTCTCGGGGTGGCCGCCGTCGAGGTGCGCCAGGGCCTCCGCCACCGCGTACCCGATGGCCGCGAGCAGGGTGCCGGTCGCGCCGGCGGCCACCGGCTCGGCCGTGGCGAGCTGGGCGGCGAGCCCCGGCCAGGCCGGGTCGCGGTCGGCGCGATGCAGCTCGACGCAGCGCAGACAGGGCCCGGCGGGTGGACGGACCAACGGCCCGATGACCGGTACGCCTTCGCGCAGGGTCACCAGCAGGTGCGGCTGACGGCGCTGGGCGAGACCGGCGGCGAGCAGCGCGGGCGGACGGTCCGTGCCGAGCTGGATCAGCAGATCCACCCGGACGGCCCGGACCGGGTGGGTGCCGGTGCCCGGCGCGACACGGTCGACCGCCGCCCGGATCGCCGGGGCCAGCGGCCGGCCCAGCTCGGTGGCGGGGATGCCCGTCCCGACCAGGTCGATCGGCCGCACCGAGCCGGTGACGTGCGGAATCACCTGTCCGACGCCGGCCTGGGCCAGCGCCACCGCCAGTGGCCCGCCGAGCGCACCGGCGCCGGTGAGCAGCACCCGGGCCGCCCGCCGGCGACGCAGAACCTGGGCGGGAGTGCCGGGCAGCCGAGCCGCGCCCAGGGCCAACGCTCCGGCCTCGGCGGCGAGCCGGGCCCGGACCGGCCCGGCCAGGTCGCGGGGGAGCAGGCTGTGCGCCGGCACCAGCAGACCCGCCGCGCGCAGGGCGTCCAGCAGCGTACGCGCGTCGTCGGTGGAGACCTGGGCCGCGAGCGCCTGGGTCAGCACGTCCCGTTCGCTGCGGGTGCCGTCCAGCAGATCGAGCAGGGCAGCGGTACGCGGGTTGGCCAGCTCCACCAGCACGGCGGGCCCCGGGCCGACACCGATCTGGAGGGTGTGCCGATCCCGCCAGAGCCGGCTGAGGCCGGGAAGGAGCGTGGGGCGGGGCAGCGCGGTACGACTCATGGTGACGAATCGTGACCGCTTCCCTGCGCTCGGTCGATCGTTGTCCACAGGTGGCCGGGGCTGTATCCAGCCTTGTCCACAGGATCTGGCGGGTTATCCACAGGCCACTGGGCGTTGTTGTCGGTCACCCGACAGCCTGGCCGACGTTCGCGGGGGCCCTTCTCCAGGACCGCGACGGGGGGCGGGACGGCCACAACGGCCG
>NZ_JBEXHY010000105.1:0-18559 GCF_040608295.1 Micromonospora sp. NPDC005197
CTGGCGTCGATCAGCTCCCGCCAGCCGCGGGGTCGGGCCAGGTAGGCCAGCGCGGCCACCTCGACCGGGTCGGCGGCGGCCGGCGCGGTGCCCTCGACCACGGCCGCGCCGAGGTCACCGGCGTCGGCAAGCACCCGGGCGGTGACCCTTTGCCGAAACAGCGGGTCGGCGGTGAGCTGGGCGGCGATGGCCGGGGTGCCGAGCCGGGCCCGTCGGTTGGGGGCGAACTTGGCCACCCGGCGCAGCGGCACCGGCACCTCGTCGGCGGGCAGGGTGGGCAGCACGGTGGCGGTCAGCGCCACGATCCGCTGCCGGACCGGCTCGGGCAGCGTCGGCTCCGGCTCGACCGCCGGATCGGCACCCGAATCGGCAGGTGTGTCACTGCTGTCCGGGTCGCCCACGGCACCGCCGCCCCCGACCGGATCCTCCTGCGGGAGGTGGTCGTCGTACGGCTCGGTGAGGGGCATGTGGCAAGTCTCCCACCGCGACCGGGCCCACCGCCCGGTGAGTGAGCCGATCTCTCATCCTAGCCCCATGGTGACTGCTGGGACGGCTGCGACGGGAGTGTCGGACCGGGGCGCTAGCGTGCCGCCGATGGCACAGGCGGAGTACGTCCAGGAGTCACTGGCCGGTCTCGACCCGGCGGTGGGCGGGGTGGACCCGGCCCTGCCGCTGTACGCGACGACCTTCGTGGTGGTCGACCTGGAGACCACCGGCGGCGCGCCCGACGGCGGCGGCATCACCGAGATCGGCGCGGTCAAGGTGCGCGGTGGCGAGCAGCTGGGCGAGCTGGCCACCCTGGTCAACCCGGGGCAGCCGATTCCGCCGTTCATCACCGTGCTGACCGGGATCACCCAGGCCATGCTGGTGCTGGCGCCGCCGATCGAGCAGGTGCTGCCCAGCTTCCTGGAGTTCATCGCCGACGCGGTGCTGGTCGCCCACAACGCCCCGTACGACGTGGGGTTCCTCAAGGCCGCCTGCGCGAAGCACGGGCACCGCTGGCCCAACCCGCGCGTGCTGGACACGGCGGCGTTGGCCCGGCGGGTGCTGACCCGCGACGAGGTGCCCAACCGCAAGCTGGGCACCCTGGCCGCCTACTTCCGCACCGCCACCCAGCCCACCCACCGGGCGCTCGACGACGCGAAGGCCACCGTCGACGTGCTGCACGGTCTGATCGGCCGGCTCGGCGGGCACCGGGTGGACACCGTCGGCGACGCCATCGAGTTCGCCCGCGCGGTCACCCCGACGCAGCGCCGCAAGCGCCACCTGGCCGAGGGGCTGCCCAGGGTGCCGGGGGTCTACATCTTCCGGGCCGCCGACGACCGGCCGCTCTACGTCGGCACCTCGGGCGACATCGCCACCCGGGTGCGCAGCTACTTCACCGCCGGTGAGAAGCGCGCCCGGATCTCCGAGATGTTGGGCGCGGCCGAGCGGGTCGAGGCGGTGGAGTGCGCCCACTCGCTGGAGGCGGAGGTCCGCGAGCTGCGGTTGATCGCCGCGCACGCCCCGCCGTACAACAGGCGGTCGAAATACCCGGAGCGGATGGTCTGGCTCAAGCTGACCGACGGGCCGTACCCCCGGTTGTCGATCGTCCGGGATCTGTCCCCCACGGACACCGCCTACCTCGGGCCCTTCACCTCCCGGCGGGCCGCCGAGCTGGCCGCCGCCGGCTTCCACGACGCGGTGCCGCTGCGCCAGTGCACGCACCGGCTCTCGCTGCGCACCGTCACGCCGGCCTGCGCGCTGGCCGAGCTGGGTCGCTGCCCGGCGCCCTGCGAACACAAGATCACTCCAGAGGAGTACGACGACAGAGCAGCCGGGCCGTTCCGCACCGCGACCGCCAGCGACCCACAGCCGGTGGTGGACGCGCTGCTGGCCCGGATCGACGTGCTCGCGGCCGACCAGCGCTACGAGGAGGCCGCCGTGGTGCGGTCCCGGCTGGCCGCCGTGCTGCGCGCCACCGTGCGGATGCAGCGGCTGGCGGCGCTGACCGGGATCGTGGAGCTGGCCGCCGCCCGACCGGCCGCCCGGGGCGGCTGGGAGCTGGCCCTGGTCCGGCACGGTCGCCTGGCCGGAGCCGGGGTGTCGCCGCCCGGCGTCCACCCGCGACCCACGCTGAACGCCATCCGCGCCACCGCCGAGACGGTGTCGGGCGGGCACGGCCCGGTGCCGTCGGCCACGGCGGAGGAATCCGAGCGCATCCTGTCCTGGTTGGAGCGGCCGGAGACCCGGCTGGTCGAGATGTCGTCCGGTTGGGCCTCGCCGGCGGGCGGGGCGGGCCGCTTCCGTGACCTGCTGGCGAAGGCCGAGAGCGGGGCGTCGCACCAACTCTCGACCGAACGCTCATGACCAACTGACCGATCGGACTACGTCGACTCCCTTAGGCTGTTAGAGAAGTGCAGTCCTGCCCGTTTCGTGGGCCTGCTCCCGATCGCCCGGTCCGGCGGTCGCGGAGCCGGGGTGAGGAGGTGTCCCTCGTGGACGTCGACGCCGGACACGGCGCCGCCCTGGGGGGCGCCCTGCCGACCCGGTCTGGTGAGCTGCCCCTGACCCGCCGACTGCGGTCGTTGCTGACCTGGCCGACCACCGACTCCGACCCGGTCACGCACCTGGTCCGCACCCATCGGGGCATCCACGCGGGCACCGACCCCGCCGTGCTGCGCCGGGCGTACACGATCGCGGAGAACATGCACCGCGGCCAGTTCCGCAAGAGCGGGGAACCGTACATCACCCACCCCCTCGCGGTGGCGCAGATCTGCGCCGAGCTGGGCATGGACACCACGACCCTGGTGGCGGCGCTGCTGCACGACACGGTCGAGGACACCCGCTACACGCTCCAGGCGCTGTCGGAGGACTTCGGCGGCGAGGTGGCCCACCTGGTCGACGGGGTGACGAAGTTCGACAAGGCGTTCTACGGCAAGGCCGCCGAGGCGGAGACGATCCGCAAGATGATCGTCGCGGCCGCCAAGGACGTCCGGGTGCTGATCATCAAGCTGGCCGACCGGCTGCACAACATGCGCACACTCGGAGTGCGCTCCGCGGCGTCCCGGGAACGGATCGCCCGCAAGACCCAGGAGGTGCTGGTCCCGCTCTGCGACCGGCTGGGCATCCAGACCCTCAAGCGCGAGCTGGACGACGTGGTGCTGCTGCACCTGGAGCCCGAGGAGCACGCCCGGCTGGCCCGGCACGTGCACGATCGGCCCGGCTGGGACTCCTACCTCGACGCGGTGGTGACACGGGCCCGGGTGGCGCTGCGCCGCAGCCGGGTCGACGCCGAGGTGAGCCCGCGCCCCCGGCACCTCTACTCGATCTGGAAGGACACCATCGCCGGCGGCCACACCGCCCCGTACGACCTGCCCCGCATCTCGGTGGTGGTCGACGGCCCGGCCACCGACTGTTACGCCGCGCTGGGCGCGATCCACGGCACGTGGCGGCCGATCCCGGGCCGTTTCAAGGACTTCATCGCCTCACCGAAGAACAACCTCTACCGCTCGCTGCACACCAGCGTCTGCGGCCCGCAGGACCGCACGGTGGAGGTGCTGATCCGCACCGAGGAGATGCACCGCTCGGCCGAGTACGGCATCGCCGCCGACTTCCGCTTCCCGCGCTCGGGCAGCGGCAGCGCGGCGGCCCGGGCCGAGCAGTTGGACTGGCTGCGCCGCGTGCTCGACTGGGAGCCGGACGCCGCCGACCCGGCACAGTTCTACGAGTCGCTGCGCTGCGACCTCGCCGAGGGCCAGATCCAGGTCTTCGCCGACGGGCGTCAGGTGGTGCTGCCGGCCGGCGCCACACCTGTCGACCTGGCGTACGAGCTGGGCAGCCAGCGGGGCGACCACTGCCTCGCCGCCCGGATCAACGGCCGGCTCGCGCCGCTGAGCTCGGAGCTGGACGAGGGCGACGTGGTGGAGATCTTCACCGAGAACGACGGCGACAACGGCTTCGAGGCCGGCGTAGCGCCACGCGGCCCGCGCAAGGAGTGGCTGGGCTTCGTCAAGTCGCCGCACGCGCAGATGCAGATCAACAGGTGGTTCGCCGAGCACACCGAGCCGGGCATCACGATCAGCGACAAGGTCCGCCTCGGTCGGGCCACCATCGGGCTCGCCCTGCGCCAGCACAACCGCGGCCTCGCCAGTGACCTGCCGCTGCTGCGGCTCTCCGAGGAGCTGGGCTATCCCGACCTGGAGACCCTGCTGGTCGCGGTCTTCGACCGGGTGATCGAACCGGACACCGTGGTACGCCAGCTCATCGACCTGGTCGACCATCGACAGTGACCCGCCCGGCCCCAGCGCGTCCGAAGGACATTCGTGACCACTAGCCTGGGGTCATGATCCCCCGTTCCCGCGCCACCGGTCGGGCCATCTTCTACCAGGCCTTCTACCGATTGCCGCTGCCGGTGCGCCGTCGCCTGGTCAAGCTGGCCGTGCCCAAGTACATCGTCGGGGCGGTCACCCTGGTCCGTGACTCCGAGGCGACGGGCGCGGGCCGACTGCTGATGCTGCGCCAGCCCCCCGGCAAGGGCTGGTCGCTGCCCGCCGGCCTGCTCAACCGGGCCGAGCCTCCGGTCGTGGGCGCGGTCCGCGAACTGTTCGAGGAGTCCGGCATCCGGCTGCCACCGTCCCGGCTGCGCCCGGCGGTGCCGAACGCGATCGTGCACGCCAAGGGCTGGGTGGACATGGTCTTCGAGACCGAGGTGCCGGCGTCCAGCACCGAACTGGCGGTCGACGGCGCGGAGGTCTTCGAGGCCGCCTGGCATCCGCTGGACGACCTGCCCAAGCTGACCTGGCCGACGGCCCGGCTGCTCGCCTACTACGACATCGGGCCGCTGGCCGGGCAGTTCCCGCCTCCGGTGCCCGACACCGCGCCGTGAGCGAAGCGGGCGGGCCGGCGGACCTCTGCGCGGTCGTGCTCGCCGCGGGTGAGGGCACCCGGCTGCGCCCGCTCACCGCACGGGTGCCCAAGGCGCTCTGCCCGGTCGGCAACGTGGCACTGCTGGACCGGGCGCTGGCCCGCCTGGCCGGCCTCGGCCTGAGCGGCCCCGCACGCGTCGCGGTGAACGCCTGCTACCTCGCCGACCAGGTGGTCGCGCACGTCGGCGATCGCGCCCACCTGTCGGTGGAGCCCGGTGACCCGCTCGGCACCGCCGGTGGGGTGGCCAACCTGCGGGACTGGATCGGCGGCCGGCCGGTGCTGGTCGGCAACGCCGACGCGTACCTGGCCGACCCGGCCACTCCCCCGGGCCCCGACGTGGCCGCGCTGCTGGACGGCTGGGACGGGAAGTCCGTACGCCTGCTCGGGCAGCCCGCCACCGACCCGAGGGCGCCCGGCACCTTCGCCGGGCACTGCTTCACGGGGTTCTCGCTGCTGCCGTGGCGGCTGGTCCGCGACCTGCCGGTGGTCTTCTCCGACCTGGTACGCGCGGTGTGGCGGCCGGCCGAGGCGGCCGGCGCGCTGGAGGTGGTGCCCTACCCGGGCACCTTCTACGACACCGGCACCCCCGCCGACTACCTGGCGGCCAACCTGCACGCCGCGAGCGGCGACGTACTGGTCGACCCGGCCGCCACGGTGACCGGGCGCTGCGTGGAGTCGGTGGTCGGCGCGGGCGCACGGGTCGACGGCGACGTGCGCCGCACCGTGGTCTGGCCCGGCGCCCTCGTGCGCAGCGGCGAACGGCTGCACGACGCGATCCGGTTCGGGGACGCCGGCACCGTCCAAGCCGCCCAGCACGGCTGACCCGCGTCGGCGCGTCGGCGGGATGATTCGTGTTAGCGGTATACCTGTGGGTCATAAATATGACTCACAGGTATACCGCTCGTTGGCGACACGCCTGCCCAAGCCGTGGGCATACCTGAAGCGACGGCTGATGGCGACAGCGCCGGGCACCCGACACCGAGCAACGGCGACGGGCGCGGGAGGACGGGCGCGGGAGGACGGCCTCGCGAGGACGGGTGCCGGGTGCACCCGACCCCGGTCCCGTCGGGAACATCTAGCATGGGCAACGACGCCGACGAACGGAGAATTGCCCCGTGATCACCGCGATCGTGCTGATCGACTGCGCCACCGACGCGATCCCCGAGGTGGCGGAGGCCCTCGCCAATGTCACCGGCGTCAGCGAGGTCTACTCGGTGGCCGGGCACGTCGACCTCATCGCCATCGTCCGGGTCCGCGAGTTCGACCAGATCGCACAGGTCATCGCGGGCAGCATCTCCAAGGTGCCGGGTGTGCTGAACACGGAGTCGCACATCGCGTTCCGGGCGTACTCCCAGCTCGACCTTGAGGAGACGTTCGCGATCGGCCTCGCCGACGCCGACTGACCCGCCGGGCCGCGTGCACGGCCGACGCCGGACGCGGCGCGGCCGGTCCACCCGCGCGGGTGGACCGGCCGTCTGCTGCCGCTACGTCAGCTTTCGCTGGGCGCGGGCCGCTCGGTGGTGCCGAGGCCCGGTTCCGGGGACTCGGTGATGCCACCCGGAGCGGGCGACTCGGTGGTGCCACCCGGAGCCTGCGACGAGGTACCCGGGCTGGGCGTACCGCTGGCGCTGGCCTGCGGGACCGGGATGCCCAACTGGTTGGCGAGCTGGACCAGCTCGTCGTAGTGCGTCTGCAGCGTCGGCAGAGCGGTCTGAGCCAACTGGACCACCGACTGCTCGGAGCCCTGCGAGATCTCCGTCTGGGTGGCCTGGATGGCCTGGACGTGACCGGCCAGCTCACTGGTCACCCAGAGCCGGTCGAACTCCGCGCCGCTGACGTTGTTCAGCTTGTCGATGACCGCCTGCTGGTCGGTCGTGGGCTCGTTCGGCAGTTCGACCTTGAGCTGGGACGCGGTCTGCTGCACCGTCTGGTCCAGCTGGGTGTGGTCGGTCTTGAACATCGCGCCCAGGTCCTTGACCCCCTGGTTCTGGCCCTTCTGCTGAGCCAGGTCACCGGCGGTGATCTCGAACAGGTTCACCTGGTGCAGCGCCTGCAGATACTGGGTGTCCTGCGTCGACGGCTGTGCCGCGGCCTGCGCGGCCGCAGCCGGCGCGACGCCTACCAGCACCAGCGCGGCCAACAGGCCGAGGCGTTTGAGACCCAACATGCTTCCCCCCCTTGAGACGTTGGACCGCACGGATACCCGGCTCACGGGGGTTATTCCTGCGATCGCCCGACGCGCGGGGTCGACCGGTCCCGCCGTGGCCGTCCGACTCCTGCTCGGATGGGCGACGGGACACCGACAACGACGTGGCGCCCGCCGGAAGTCCGGCGGGCGCCACGTGACGGTGCTGTCGGGAGGTCAGTGGCGGCTCTCGCCGCTGCCGATCTCCGCGCGCTCGGGCCGGGGCTCGACCGGCGGGTGACCCGGCGAGACCGGCGCCTCGACCGGCTTCTCGATCGGGTAGAAGAAGCCCCGGACCGCCGGGCCGAGGGCCCCGAGCCGGTTCATCTTCTTCGGCACCACCCAGCCGACGTAGTCCAGCTCACCGTGACCGTCCGCGTGCCCGTTCGCCGCGCTGAGCGGCTGGTGCACCTCGACGAACCGGCCGTCCGGCAGGCGCCGGATGATGCCGGTCTCCACGCCGTGCGCGAGCACCTCCCGGTCGTGCTGCTGCAGACCCAGGCAGAGCCGGTAGGTGACGTAGTACGCCAGCGGCGGGACCACCAGCAGGCCGACCCGGCCCGCCCAGGTCATCGCGTTCAGGCTGATCTGGAACTTGTCGGCGATCACGTCGTTGGCGCCCGAGAGCGTCAAGACGACGTAGAAGGAGACGGCCATGGCGCCGACGGCCGTACGGGCCGGAACGTCGCGGGGCCGCTGGAGCAGGTTGTGGCTCTTGCGGTCCTTGAGGTGCCGGGCCTCCAGGAACGGGTACATCGTCGACAGGCCAACCAGGATGCCGGGCAGCACGACCGTCGGCCAGAACAACGGCGGGATGACGTAGTGGTCGCCGATCGGGATGTTGATTTCCCAGGCCGGCATGAGTCGGGTCGAGCCGTCGAGGAACATGACGTACCAGTCGGGCTGGCTGGCGGCCGAGACCACCCAGGCCTCGTACGGGCCGAACAGCCAGATCGGGTTGATCTGGAACAGACCGCCCAGCAGCGCGATGACGCCGAAGACGACCATGAAGAAGCCGCCCTGCTTCAGCGCGTAGCGGGGGAACATCCGCTCGCCGACCACGTTGCCGTTGGTCCGGCCGGGGCCGGGCCACTGGGTGTGCTTCTGCTTGAAGACCAGGCCCAGGTGGGCGCTGATCAGCGCGAGCAGCAGACCCGGGATCAGCAGGACGTGGGCGATGAAGAACCGGCTGATGATGATCGTGCCGGGGAACTCGCCACCGAAGATCGACGACGTGAGCCAGGAGCCGATCACCGGGATGGACAGCATGATCGCCGAGGCGATCCGCAGGCCGGTGCCGGACAGACCGTCGTCCGGCAGCGAGTAGCCGGTGAAGCCGGCCAGGAAGCCGACCCAGAACAGCAGCGAGCCGATGATCCAGTTGGTCTCGCGCGGCTTGCGGAATGCGCCGGTGAAGAACACCCGCAGCATGTGCACGACGATCGCGGCCATGAACAGCAGCGCCGCCCAGTGGTGCATCTGCCGCATCACCAGGCCGCCGCGGACGTCGAACGACAGGTCCAGGCTGGAGGCGTACGCGGCGGACATCGGCGTGCCCTGCAACGGCGCGTAGCTGCCGTCGTAGACCACCTCGGTCATCGCCGGCTCGTAGAAGAAGGTGAGGAACACACCGGTCAGGAGCAGCACGATGAACGAGAACAGCGCGATCTCGCCCAGCAGGAACGACCAGTGGTCCGGGAAGACCTTGTTCAGCAGCCGACGGAGCGGAGTGGCCACCTGGAAGCGGTCGTCCACCCCCACCGCGGCCTTGCCCGGCGTGGCTGCCAGGTCAAACTTTCGACGCTTCATGGCCGCTCCCAGAAATCAGGCCCGACGGTCTCGGTGTAGTCGGACTTCGCCACGAAGAAGCCCTCGGAGTCCACCTCGATCGGCAGCTGCGGCAGCCGCCGGCTGGCGGGGCCGAAGACGGGCCGGGCGTTGTCGGTGATCAGGAACTGGGACTGGTGGCACGGGCAGAGCAGCCGGTTGGTCTGCTGCTCGAACAGGCTCGCGGGGCAGCCGGCGTGCGTGCAGATCTTGGAGAACGCCGCGTAGTTGCCCCACATGTAGTCGCCGTGGCCAACCCGCTCGTTGGCCCGGCGCGACTCCTGCGCGTCCGAGTCACGCAGGTGGATCAGCAGCGTCGGCGAGTCGGCGTGCCGGTTGCTCACACCGTGCTCGATGCCCGGGAAGACCGTCAGCTGACCACCGGTGCTGATGTCCGCCGGGCGCACCGGGCGGCCGTCCTCGCGCACGAGGCGGATCCGCTCGCCGCCCTCGGCGGTGGCGAACCCGGTGGTGAACATCTGGTTGTTCTTGTGCGGCTGCGAGATCAGACCGCCGACCAGCGGCGCCGCCGCGACCGCGGCGACCGGCGCGAGACCGGCCAGCAGCGAGATGCCGAGCAGGGGACGACGCTTCACACCCAGCTCGTCGGCCATGTAGAGCATGGTCTGGCCGGTGATGGTGCGACCGTCGGCGTCCACCGCGCCCTCGTGCCGGTCCTGGATCGAGACCTCCTTGGGCAGCAACTTCTTGCCCCAGGTCAGGATGCCGAAGCCGACGGCGAGCAGCGCGATGCCGAGGGTGGCGCCCAGCAGCGGCGTGTAGAACTTGTCGCCGCCGCGGCCCGGCGCGTACTGCCACGGCCACCAGATGTAGATGGCCAGGAACGCGGTCGCCGCCAGGCCGGTGATCAGGAAGAAGCCGGCCACCACCCGGGTCAGCCGACGCTCGGCCTTGGTGCCGGGCAGCACCTGCGGCTCGTAGTGCACGATCTCGATGTCGTCCCGACGCGCGCCCTCACGGACGATGTCGAACCGGGTCAGCCGGGGGTCGTTCACGTCGAGCGGCTCCTGGCCCTGCGGGGCCTGGTGCTCGGTGTGCGTGCTCATGCCGTCACCTCGCTACGGGTGGCGCCGAGCGGCACCACGGCACTGAATCTGAAGATCCGCTCGGTCACGACTTACCCGCAATCCACAGGCTAGCGAACACGAGCGCCACAATGCCAACCAGGAAGATCGCCAGGCCCTCGGTGGACGGCCCGTACCGACCGAGGTTGAACCCGCCCGGGTCCTGGTCGGTCTTCAGCGTCTCCTGGATGTAGGCGATGATGTCGGCCTTCTGCTCCGGCGTGATCTGGTTGTCACCGAACACCGGCATGTTCTGCGGGCCGCTCAGCATCGCCGCGTAGATCTGCCGGTCGGTCGCCGGGTGCAGGCTCGGGGCGAACTTGCCGGACGAGAGCGCGCCACCGCCACCGCCGAAGGCGTGGCACTGCGAGCAGTTGATCCGGAAGAGCTCCCCGCCGGCCGCGACGTTGCCGTTCTCGCGGAGGTCGTCACCCTCCGGGACGATCGGGCCGCCACCCAACTCCTGGATGTACTGGCCGAGCTGACGGGTCTGCTCGTCGGTGAAGACCGGCGGCTTGCGGTGCGCCTGGGCCTCCTGGCGGGCCAGCGGCATACGGCCCGAGCTGACCTGGAACTCGACCGAGGCCGCGCCGACGCCGATCAGGCTCGGCCCGCGGCCCTCGACGCCCTGGGCGTTGCGTCCGTGGCAGGTCACACAGCTAACGTCGAACAGCGCCTTGCCCTCGGCCGCGGCGCCGGTCAGCGGCGGATTGTCCTGCGCCTGGGCACCGGGGGCGAAGACGGTGTAGGCGCCGCCGGCGAGCATCAGCGCGGCGAACAGCCGGACCGCGGCGCCCAGCCGGCGGCGGCCCCTGCTGCGCGCGGCGGGCCGCCCGCGCAACCGCGCGAGCAGGCCGCGTCGGCGGTCGTTGTCAGAAGTCATGAGCTGTGTCCTTAACCGGTTGGACCTTGTCTCAGGGGACGGAGCAGCGGCGCGGTTCGTGACGCGCCAAGATCACTGAAGCCAGTAGATCATGGCGTACAGGCCGATCCACACGACGTCGACGAAGTGCCAGTAGTACGACACGACGATCGCCGAGGTCGCCTGCGCCGGGGTGAACCGGCCCATGGTCGTGCGGACCATGAAGATGATGAAGGCGATCAGACCGCCGGTCACGTGCAGGCCGTGGAAGCCGGTCGTCAGGTAGAACATCGAGCCGTAGCCGTCAACGTTGATCTTGACGCCGTCCGCCACCAGGTGGCGGTACTCGTTCACCTGGCCGAGCACGAAGATCAGGCCCATCACGAAGGTGACGGTGAACCAGCGGCGCAGCGCGTGCACGTCACCCTTCTCCGCCGCGAAGACGCCGAGCTGGCAGGTCACCGAGGACAGCACGAGGATCACCGTGAAGGTGGTCGCGTACGGGATGTTCAGCGACTCGGTGTGCTTCTCCCACTGCTCCGGCGCAGCCGCGCGGATCGAGAAGTACATCGCGAAGAGCGCCGCGAAGAACATGAGTTCGCTGGAGAGCCACACGATCGTCCCGACGCTGACCATGTTGGGTCGCGTCAAAGAGTGGATCCGGCTCTTGTCAATGGCTGGGGCCGCAGTCACGCCGTCATTATTGCCCCTGACCGGGGCCGGCGATCAGCGGGGTGGCAAACCTGCGCCTTCCGTGGCCCGGGCGTCAGGGTCCGGTTCGCCTGGCCTAGCCTGAAAAGCGTGCTGCACGTCGATCCGATCCTCGCCGCCACCTCGGCCGTCCCGGCCGATGTGCTCGCGGCCACTCCGGCTGGCCCGTCGGTGCTCGCCGCCGGGGCCGAGGCGACCCCGCCACCGTTCACCGTCGGCGCGGTGCTGACCGAGACCCGGTTGGACAGCTGGCTGGCCCTCGGCCTGGTACTCGCCGCCGGCCTCTACCTCTACGGGGTGCACCGGCTGCGCGTCCGCGGGGACCGCTGGCCGATCGCCCGTACGGTGTTCTTCCTCGGCCCCGGCCTCGGCGGTATCGCGCTGGTCACGGTCAGCGGGCTGCACGCCTACGACACCGCGCTGCTGTCGGTGCACATGGTCCAGCACATGGTGCTCTCCATGGTGTCGCCGATCTTCCTGGCGCTGGGCGCACCGATGACGCTGGCCCTGCGGACCCTGCCCGTCGGGCCGCGCAAGCGCCTCCTGGCGATCGTGCACAGCCGCGTCGCCCGGGTCTACAGCTTCCCGCTGGTGGCGTTCGCCATCTTCGTGGTCAACCCGTTCGCGCTGTACTTCAGCGACCTGTACCGCTTCACCCTGGAACACGCCTGGGCACACGAGCTGGTGCACGCGCACTTCATCATGACCGGCTGCGTGTTCTTCTGGCCGCTGCTCGGCCTCGACCCGCTCCCGGGCCGCTGGCCGTACCCGGCGCGGGCCCTGCTGATGCTGCTCTCCGTGCCGTTCCACACCGTGCTCGGGCTCACCATCATGCAGAGCACCACCCTGTTCGGCGGCGACTGGTACCCGTCGCTCAACCTGAGCTGGTCCGACCCCAAGGCCGACCAGGTGGTCGCCGGCGGCATCCTCTGGGCCGGCGGTGAGTTCGTCAGTGTGACCATGCTCGCGGTGCTGGTCGTGCAGTGGGTGAAGCAGTCCGAGCGGGAGGCCCGCCGGGTGGACCGCGAGCTGGACCGCCAGGAGGCCCGCGAGCGCGCCGCCGACGCCGCGACGACCTGAGCTGCGCAGACGGTACGCCAGCGGCCGAGCGTCGGGCGGGATGTCGGCTACGTCACGTCGACCGGTACGATCGGCGGGCAGCTACGAGGTGGGAGCCTGTCAGCCATGAGCGATCGTCTGTGCACCGTCCTGCTCTACAGCGACGACCCGCAGGTCCGTGACCGGATGCGGCTCGCTGTCGGCACCCGGCCCGCGCCCGGGCTGCAGATCGAGTTCGTCGACGCGTCGACGTACGCCGAGACCATCCGGCTGGTCGACGACTACGAGATCGACCTGCTGGTGCTCGACGGTGAGGCGAGCCCCGGCGGCGGCATCGGCATCGCCCGCCAGATCAAGGACGATCGGGACGACGCCGCCCCGCCCACCTGCCTGGTGATCGCCCGCGCCGCGGACCGATGGCTCGCCGCGTACGCCGAGGTCGACGCGACGCTGGTGCACCCGCTCGACCCGGTGACCACCGGCAGCACGGTGGCCGAGCTGCTGCGGACGCACGCACCCGCCTGACGTCCCCCGCTCTCCGGCACCGACACGGCGCCGGACCAGCCGGCGCCGATTCCAGCCCACCCGCACTTCGTACGCTCGGGAGGCCCGCCATGGGCGATCGGACCTGGCCGCACCTGCTCAACTCGCTGCTGCGCGGCGAGGAGCTGTCCACCGCCGACACCGCCTGGGCCATGGGCGAGATCATGGCCGGCTCGGCGGGCGCCGCGCAGGTCGCCGGCTTCGCCGTGGCGCTACGGGCCAAGGGCGAGACCTCGGCCGAGTTGGCCGGCCTGGTGGAGACCATGCTGAGCCGGGCCGTCCCGGTCGACCTGCCTGACGACCTGCGCTCGACCGCTCTGGACGTGGTGGGCACCGGCGGTGACCTCGCCCACACGGTCAACATCTCCACCATGGCCGCGCTGGTCGTGGCGGGCGCCGGCGTCCGGGTGGTCAAGCACGGCAACCGGGCCGCGTCGTCCTCCTGCGGCACCGCCGACCTGCTGGAGTTCCTCGGTGTCCCGCTCGACCTCGACCCGGACGCCATCGTGCGCTGCGTCACCGAGGCCGGCATCGGGTTCTGCTTCGCCGCCCGGTTCCACCCGGGGATGCGGCACACCGGGCCGGTCCGCCGGGAGCTGGGCGTGCCCACCGTGTTCAATTTCCTCGGCCCGCTGACCAACCCGGCCCGCCCCCGCGCCGGCGCCGTCGGCTGCTTCGACGCACGGATGGCGTCGGTGATGGCCGGCGTGTTCGCCGCCCGGGGCGACTCGGTGCTGGTGATGCGCGGCGAGGACGGGCTGGACGAGTTCACCACCGCCGCGCCGACCCGGGTGTGGGCGGCGCAGGGCGGCACCGTACGCGAGGCCGTGCTGGACGCGACCGACCTGGGTGTCCCCCGGTCCACCCTCGGCGACCTGCGCGGCGGTGACGCCGCGTACAACGCCGGCGTGGCCCGTCGCCTGCTGGCCGGTGAGACGGGCCCGGTCCGCGACGCGGTGCTGGTCAACGCGGCGGCGGCGCTCGCGACCCAGGGTCCGCTGGACGGCGACCTGACCGAGGCGCTGCGCGCCGGCCTGGACCGCGCCGCCGACTCCATCGACTCGGGCGCTGCGGCGGCCACTCTGGACCGCTGGATCGAGACCGCCACCACCGCCTGATCCCCGGCCCGGGAGGCGCGTGCTGCGTGATCGACTCGGGTTGCTGGAATCCGGGGTGTTCGGCCGGCCCGGATACCCCGACTTCACTGCTGTCGGGTGGATCACGTCCGGTGGCGTCGGGGCCTGCGGAACGGCGCCCGACCGGCGGGCGCGGGGATTTGTCGGACCCGCGTGGGAAACTACAGGCGAGTAGTTCTCCGCTTCCGTTGTGCGTCGCTGTCGCATTTCGGGGGCGGTTCGCCTGGAGTGAGAGGAGACGCCCGTGTCGCACCGCGATCTCTACTGCGATGTCTGCGAGGGCGTGGCACCGTTCGAGGCGCCGCCCTGCGTCGACGGCCACGGCAGCGACTGTCCCGAGCTGATCTGCACCGGTTGCGGCGCGGCCGTGGTGATCGCCACATTCGCCGCCCCCGTCACCCGGCTGGCCGATCGCCGACGTCGCCAGCCCACCCGCCGCCACGCCGCCTGACCCGCACCGCCCCGATCGGCTCCACAATGCCGACGTGACGGCATCCCGGTGCGCCACGACGAAGGCCCGCTCCCCCGACGGGGTGCGGGCCTTCTCGGTGGTACGGGGTCGGTCGCGCCGCGGCGACCGGGTGGATCAGTGCTCGGCGGTGCGCCGGGTGCCGGTGTAGTACTCGAACAGCAGGCCGCAGGCGGCGAAGATGACCGCCAACAGGCCGGCGCCGATCAGCCAGAACTGCCAGAACACCATGCCCAGCGCGGCGGTCGCGGCGGCCAGCGCCAGACCGAACGGCCAGTAGCTGCCCGGGCTGAAGAAGCCGACCTCGCCGGCGCCGTCGGAGATCTCAGCGTCCGGCCGGTCCTCCGGGCGCAGATCGATACGGCGGGAGACGAACCAGAAGAAGCCGCCGCACATCGAGCAGAGCAGGAACGACAGCAGCAGGGCGACGGTGCCCACCCACTCGATGTTGCCGGACTCACCGTGCGTCCAGGCGCCGTAGAGGACGGTTGCGCCGAAGAGGAACAGGGCGATGATCAGGAAGATACGCCACTCGGTCTTCATGCGGCTGCCTCAGCTTCCCGTGCCGGCCGGAGCGTCGTCCGGGTTGAAGTTGCTCTGCGTCCGTCGGGTGTCGAACGGCTGCGTGGTCTCCGCGTACGGCTGCTCGCCGATCGCGGCCAGCGCGTCCTGAGTCGACTTGCCACTCTGCTTGGCCGCGAGGAACTGGTCGTACTTCTCCGGCGAGACCACCCGCAGCTCGAAGTTCATGAACGCGTGGTAGCTGCCGCACAGCTCGGCGCAACGGCCGACGTACGCGCCCTCGGCATCCAGGCTGGAGACCTCGAAGACGTTGCGGATCTTGCCCGGCATGACGTCCCGCTTGAACAGCAGCTCCGGCACCCAGAAGGAGTGGATGACGTCGCGGCTGGTCTCCTCGAACCGGATGGACCGGTTGGTCGGCAGCACGAGCACCGGGATGACCTCACTGGTGCCGAGCGTCGACGCGGTGGTGCGGGCCTCAGTGCCCTGACCGTCGCGGTAGTTGAACTGCCAGTTCCACTTGAAGGCGACGACCTCGACCGTGACGTCCGGGTTCTTCGACAGCTTGTCGACGTCGGTCTGCACGATCGCCGTGTAGTAGAAGAGCACGGAGACGATCAGGATCGGCGCGATGGTGTAGAGGAACTCCATCGGCAGGTTGTAACGGGTCTGCACCGGCAGCGCGTTGCCGCGCTTGCGGTAGCGCACGACACACCAGAAGATCAGGCCCCACACGAAGACGCCGACCGCGAGCGCGGCGACGCAGGAGGCGATCCACAGGTCGTACATCCGGTGCGACTCGGCCGAGATGCCGCCCTGCGGCCAACCGAAGCCGCCGAACGTCTGACCCACGTCACAGCCCGTGAGCAGAACCAGCAGAGCCACGCCCCCGAGACCGAGCCCGGCCAGCCGACCAGCACCGCGTCCCCGGCGTCCACCGACCCCTGGGGCAGCACCGTGCCGTACGGCCGACGGCCGTACCTCCGAACTCCTTGCGACCACCTGGTCCTGCCTCCCTAGCGCGCCGCGGTGCGTCTTTCCTCAGCACCGGCGGCAAAGGCGTCACCGACGGTCGCAGATTACTCGACCATGACGGACTCGGCCGTGGTGGGGTCACTGTCCGCCCCCATCGGGGGGATCCTGGGCATACCGTCGCGATAGCGTACTGATCCGTGAGCGCCTCCTCGGTCTACCTGGACGCGGCGACCGCCGCGCCGCTGCATCCGGTCGCCCGGCAGGCGCTGCTGGCCGCTCTGGAAGACGGCTGGGCCGACCCGGGAAAGCTCTACAGCCAGGCACGCCGCGCGCGGCAACTGCTCGACGCCGCCCGCGAGGCGTCCGCGCAGACGCTCGGCGTCCGCGCCGACGAGCTGTCCTTCACCAGCAGCGGTACGACGGCAGCCCACGGCGCGGTGCTCGGCGGCCTGGCGGGACGGCACCGGGCCGGGGCGGCGCTTGTGCACTCCGCGATCGAGCATTCCGCCGTCCTGCACGCCGCCGAGCGGCACGTCGCGGCCGGCGGCATCGCCCACGCGGTGCCGGTCGACCGGGTGGGCCGGCTGGATCTGGCCGCCTGGTCGACGGCCGTCCAGACGCCCGGGGTCGCGCTGGCCGCGCTGATCACCGCCAGTCACGAGGTGGGCACCGTGCAGCCGGTCGCCGAGGCGGCGGCCGTCTGCGCCGACGTCGGGGTGCCGCTCTACGTCGACGCGGCGCAGTCGGTCGGGCGGGTGCCCCTGCCGGCCGGCTGGTCGATGCTCAGCGCCAGCGCACACAAGTGGGGCGGGCCGCCCGGGGTGGGGCTGCTGGCGGTCCGCAAGGGCACCCGCTGGGAGTCGCCCTGGCCGGCCGACGAGCGGGAGGGTGGGCGTACCCCCGGGTCGGTGAACCTGCCCGCGGTGGTGGCGGCGGCGGCGAGCCTGCGCGCGGCGGCGGCCGACGCCGCGGCCGAGCGGGCCCGGCTGGCGCCGCTGGTGGACCGGATCCGGGCGCGGGTGTCGGCGGAGGTGCCCGACGTCGAGGTGGTCGGCGACCCGGTGCTGCGCCTGCCCCACCTGGTGACCTTCTCCTGCCTGTACGTCGACGGCGAGACGCTGCTGCACGCGCTGGACCGGCGGGGGTTCGCGGTGTCGTCCGGCTCGTCCTGCACGTCGTCCACGCTGCGGCCGTCGCACGTGTTGGAGGCGATGGGGGTGCTCTCGCACGGCAACGTCCGGGTCAGCCTGCACCGGGACACGACCGAGTCCGACGTCGAGCGGTTCCTCGCCGAGCTGCCCGGGATCGTCGCCGGGCTGCGCGCCGACGCCGGGGTGGTAGGACTGTGACGATGCCGGACGAGGTGATCGACTGCCGGGGTCAACGCTGCCCGCTGCCGGTGATCGCGGCCGCCCGCCGGATGCCGCAGGTGCCGGTCGGCACGGTGGTCCGGGTGCTCGCCGACGACCCGGCCGCGGCGGTGGACATCCCCGCCTGGTGCCGGATGCGCGGCCAGGAGTTCCTCGGCGCGGTGACCGGCGCGGACGGCCCCGCCTACGACATCCGCCGCACCCACTGACCCATCCCTCACCCCCGCGATCTTGCAGTTGCTGCGCGGACAAGACCGCGCAGAAGCCGCGAAACAGCGACAGAAAGTGCAAGATCGCCGGGGTGAGGCGGGGTGGGTCGGGTTACGGGAGGAGGTGGGGGCGGATCTCGTCGGCGGCGGTGTCGCCGTAGGACTCGGCGAGGCGCTTGACGAACAGGTCGCGGCGGACGTCGTACTCCTGGGTGCCCACCGTCTCCAGGACCAGCGTGGCCAGCAGCGAGCCGACCTGGGCGGCCCGCTCAAGGCCGAGGCCCCAGGAGAGCGCGGTGAAGAAGCCGGCCCGGAAGCCGTCGCCCACCCCGGTCGGGTCGACCGCCCGGATCTCCCGCGCGATGGGCACGTGGATCGGGTCGATGCCGCGGCCGGCGATTTCCACGCCGTCCTTACCCAGCGTGGTGACCCGCACCTTGACCAGGTCCAGCAGTTGGTCGTCGGTCAGCTGAGCCTTGCTCTGCAGCAGCGACTTCTCGTAGTCGTTGGTCATCAGGTACTCGGCGCCCTCGATCAGCGCCACCACGTCCTCGCCGGGCATCCGGGCGAGCTGCTGGGAGGGGTCGGCCGCGAAGGCGTACCCACGGCTGCGGCACTCGGCCGGGTGCCGCAGCATCGCGACCGGGTCGTGCGCGCTTACCAGAACCAGGTAAACCCCGCCGAGACGGTCGGCGACG
>NZ_JBEXHY010000106.1:0-18530 GCF_040608295.1 Micromonospora sp. NPDC005197
CGATCGGCGCGATCGGGCGGGGCCGGCGGGGCGATCGGCGCGATCGGGCGGGGCCGGCGGGGCGGCCGGGATCTGCGCAACTTCCGGGATGTTGCTGCCTCCGGGGCGATGGAGGCAGCAACATCCCTGTTCTTGTGCGGATCTTGCGCCAGGCTGCCCGGTCCCGGGGCCGTCTTGATCATGGGTTCGCGAGGGATCGGTCTTCCGGGCCGGGTGACTCGTGATCGGGCTGGTCGGGTGGGTGGGGGGTCTACTACCGGGGGTAGGATTGGGGGGTGACTCGGTTGGGCGATCTTGAGCGTGCGGTGATGGACGTGCTGTGGGACGTGGTCCCGGGCACGTCGGACGGTGTGACCGTGCGCGAGGTGGCCGACGCGCTCGACGGCCGCGAACTGGCGTACACGACGGTGATGACCGTTCTCGACCGGCTCGCCGGCAAGGGCATGGTGCAGCGGGAACGGGAGGGCCGCGCCTGGCGGTACCGGCCGGCGGCCAGTCGTGAGGCGCACATCGCCCAGCTCATGCTCGACGCCCTCGACCTGGGCGGCAGCCGCGACGCCGCGCTGGTGCGCTTCGCCCGCTCGGTGACCGGCACCGAGGCCGAGGTGCTGCGGGCCGCCCTGGGCAGCGAGGCCGGGCTGGCCGGGCCGAGTTCCGCCGACGGCGCCACGGGCGGGGCCGACGCCCTGACCGACCGGGTGGATCCGCCGGCGGGCCGGCGGCCGGCCGGCGAGGCAGCGGAGCGGTAGGGCGCGCGCCATGGCCTACGCCGTGCACTTCGCCGCCACCATGCTCGCCTGCTATCTGACCGCGCAGGTGCTGGCCCGCTCCACCTGGACCTGGCGCAGCCCGCGGGTGGCGATCGTCTGCTGGCAGGCCGTCGGGCTGGCGTTGGGCCTCTCCGCGATGGGCCTGCCGATGGCCCTCGGGCTGACCGCGTACGACCTGCCGACCGGCAGCGCACTGCTCGCCCTGACCACCGACCTCGCCCACGGCAGCCTGCCGATCGGCGTGACCGCGTTCCACCTCGCCGGCGTCGGGGTGGGCTTCGGCATCGGAGCGGTGCTCGTCACCACGACCGTCCGCAGCATCCACGGGACCATCCGCGCCCAGCGCCGACACCGGGACCTGCTCACCCTGGTGGCCCGGGACGACCCGGCCGCGCCCGGGGCGCTCGTCCTGGACCATCCGAGCGCCGCCGCGTACTGCCTGCCCGGGGTGAAGCCGCAGGTGGTGGTCAGCGCGGGCACGCTGAGCCTGCTGGATCGCGCCGAGCTGGCCGCCGTGCTCTCCCACGAGCGCGCGCACGCCCATGAGCGACACGATCTGGTGCTGCTGCCGTTCACCGCCCTCTGCCGGGCGCTGCCGTGGTTCGGCTGGGTCCGCGACGCGCACGAGCGGGTCGCCCTGCTGGTCGAGATGCGCGCCGACGACAAGGCACGCGAGCTGCACGCCGAGGCTCCGCTGGCGGGCGCGCTTCGTCGTTTCGCCGCCGCCGGGCACCGGGTCACCCCGGCCGGAGCCCTGGGCCTGGGCGACCGCGACCTGGACGTACGCGTACAGCGCCTACTGGTTGCCGACCGGCCGCCTCTGGCCCTCGGCGCCACGGCCCTCGCGGTGGCCACCACCCTGGTCGCCCTCCCGATCACGCTCTTCCTGAGCTGACGCGCCAACCCGCCCCACTCGGCTGACGGCGTGGTGTCGCCGGCGGGGTGGGCAGCTGGTCGAGTCTCCCTTTGCTCTGCTTCAACCCACGCACCGCTTTTGCGGCAGAACTGTTGCGTGGGTTGAAGCAGAGCAAAGGCGCCGCAACGAGGGTGGGCGGGCGAGTGGCCCCCGTCTGGCGATGCGTCGCCGCACCCCTCCCGACAACCACACCTACTACGCCTCGTCGTAGCATTGTCTACGACGAAGCGTAGTAGTTTTATGTAGCCAGGCTACGTGTAGGGTTGCTACGACAAGGGAGCCAACAGCTAGGGAGAGCCGGCCATGGACACGCTGCTCCTCGCCCGCCTGCAGTTCGCCACCACCACGTCGATCCACTTCCTGTTCGTGGTCGTCACGCTCGGGCTGGTCACGCTGCTGGTCGGGATGCAGACCGCCTGGGTGCTCACCGGCAACCCGAAGTGGGAGCGGCTGACCCGGTTCTGGGGTCAGCTCTACGTGATCAACTACGTGCTCGGCATCGCCACGGGCATCGTGATGGAGTTCCAGTTCGGGCTGAACTGGAGCGGCCTGTCGCGCTACGTCGGCAACGTCTTCGGCGCGCCGCTGGCGATCGAGACGCTGGTGGCGTTCTTCCTGGAGTCCACGTTCCTCGGGATGTGGATCTTCGGTTGGCACCGGCTCGGCAAGGGCGTCCACCTCGCGCTGCTGTGGGGCGTGGCGCTCACCGCGTACGCCTCGGCGTTCTGGATCATGGTGGCCAACTCCTGGCTGCAACACCCGGTCGGGTACGAGGTCCGCGACGGGATCGCCCACCTCACCGACTTCGGCGCGCTGCTCACCAACCCCACCCTCGGCATGGCGTTCGGGCACGTGGTCTCCGCGGCGCTCCTGGTCGGCGGGATGCTGATGGCGGCCGTCAGCGCCTGGCACCTGATCCGGCGTACGCCCGACTTCGCGCTCTTCCGCACCTCGCTGCGGATCGGCCTGGTCACGGCGGCACTGGCGATCACGATGGTGCAGGGCTTCGGCTTCGCCCAGTTCGGCCCGGTCGGCGCGGTGCAGCCGAGCAAGTTCGGCGCGGACAGCCCCGAGGCGCAGGCCCTGATCGGCGAGTGGACCACGCGGTTCGGGCCCGGCGACTACACCCCGCCGGTCCTGGCCAGCGTCGGGCTGGGCTTCATGATCCTGGTCGGCTTCACCCTCGGCTGCGTGTGGTTCCTGCTGCCCCTGCTCTACCGGGACTGGATCGTCCGGCTGCGTTTCCCGCTCTGGCTCATCCTGCTCGCCGTGCCGTTGCCGTTCGTCGCGGTGATCCTCGGCTGGATCGCCCGCGAGGTCGGCCGCCAGCCCTGGGTGGCGTACGGCCTGCTCCCCACCGAGCAGGCGGTCTCCCCCGTCGGCACGCCGGTGATGCTCGCCTCGCTGATCGGCTTCAGCATGCTGCTGGGCACCCTCGCCGTCACCAACTGGGTGCTGCTCGCCCGGCACGCGGGACGAGGCGCGGCCGACCCGGCTCTCGGCCGTCCACCGGCAGCGCTCGGCGAGCCGGCCCACCCCGAACCCGCCCTCGCCTGAGCGACTGAGGAGACTCACCCGTGGATCTCGCCTGGTACGTCCTTCTCGGCCTCTTCTTCGCCTGCTACCTCGTGCTCGCCGGTTACGACTACGGCGTCGGGTTGCTGCTCGCCCGGGGCGGCGCCCCGGCCGGGCGGCGGGCCGCGCTCACCGCCCTCGGCCCGTTCTTCCTCGGCAACGAGGTCTGGCTGGTCGCCGCCGTGGGCATCCTGTTCGGCGCCTTCCCGGTGCTGGAGGGTGAGCTGCTCGCCGGCTGCTACCCGGCGTTCGCCGGCGCGCTGGTCGGCGTCATCCTGGTCACCGCCGGGGTGCAACTGCGCAGCCGGCCGAGCGACGAGCGGGTCCGCGCCCGCTGGGACCGGGTCATCGTGGTCGGCAGCGCGCTCGCCGCGCTGGGCTGGGGCGTGGTGCTGGCCGCGCTGTTGCAGGGCGTGCCCCGCCAGGCCGACGGGCACGTCGCCGGGGTGTCGCACCTGGCCACCCCGTTCGCGGCGACGGCCGGGCTGACCATGGTCGCCCTGGCCGCGGTGCACGGTGCGACCTTCCTCACGCTGCGACTGCCGGCCGACGCCGCCGCCGTGGCCGGGCGCACGGCCCGCCGGCTGGTGCCGGTGGCGCTCTGCGCGGTCGCCGTGGCCACCGTCGTGGGCCTGCTCTCCTGGCGGGTACGCGACGCCGTCGGGCGACCGGCGGTGGCCGTACTCCTGCCGGTGTTGCTGGTGGCGGCGCTGCTGGCGGCCCGCGCGGCGCTGGCGCGGCGGCGGCCCGGGTGGGCCCTGATCGCCACCGGCGCGGCAATGGCGCTGCCGGTGGCGCTGGTCGGCGCGGCTCTCTGGCCCTACGTGCTGGTGTCCACGACCGACCCGGGCGCCTCGCTGACGGTGGCCGACGCGGCCGCCAGCGCGCCGACGCTGCGGCTGCTTGGCTGGGTGGCGCTGCCGCTGCTGCCGGCCCTACTAGGCTTCCAGGCGATGTGCTGGTGGGTTTTCCGGGGACGGACCGACGGCAGGGCACCGGTGTACTGGTGAACCGCCGTCCCTTCGACCCGCGTCTGCTGCGTCGGGTCCCCGCGGCCCGGCGCGATCTTGCCGTGCTCGCGCTCCTCGGCGTGCTCGCCGCCGCGTTGATCGTCGCGCAGGCCACCGCGTTGGCGGCGGTGCTGGCCACCGCCTTTGACGGGCGGCTGAACCGGCCGGCGCTGTTGGGCCTCGTGGTCGCGGTCGCCGCCCGGTCGGCGCTGGTCTGGGCACAGGGCACGGTCTCCGCGCGGGTCGCCGCCACGGTCAAGGCCACGCTGCGGGCCGACCTGCTCGGCGCGGTGGGGCGGCACGGGCCGGGCTGGGTGGCGGGGCAGCGGGCCGGTGAGCTGGCCACCCTGGCCGGGCGTGGGCTGGACGCGCTGGACGCCTACTTCACCGGGTATCTGCCGCAGTTGGTGCTCAGCGTGACGGTGCCCGTGGCCGTGCTGGCCCGGATCGTCGTCGCCGACTGGAGCTCGGCGCTGATCATCGCGTTGACGCTGCCGCTGATCCCGGTCTTCGGCGCGCTCCTCGGCTGGCAGGCGCAGGCCGCCACCGAGCGGCAGTGGCGTCGGCTGGCCCTGCTGGGCGGACACTTCCTGGACATGGTGGCCGGGCTGCCCACCCTGCGCGCGTTCGGCCGGGCCCGGGCGCAGACCGAGGTGGTCCGCCGGATGGCCGACGGGCACCGGGTCGCCACCATGAAGACGCTGCGGATCGCGTTCCTCTCGGCGCTGGTGCTGGAGCTGGTCGCCACTCTCTCGGTGGCCCTGGTCGCGGTGCCGGTCGGCATCCGGCTGCTCGGCGGCGGGCTGGCCCTGCACACCGCGCTGCTGGTGCTGCTGCTCACCCCCGAGGCGTACCTGCCGCTGCGGGCCGCCGGCAGCCGCTTCCACGCCAGCATGGAGGGGCTCACCGCGCTGGACGAGGCGCTCACCGTCTCGGCCGCGCCCGCCACCCCCCGCGCCGCGGAGGGCGCGACCATCCCGGACGGTCGCGGTGAGATCCGGTTCGAGGCCGTGACCGTGGCGTACGAGCGGACCACCGCGCTGCGCGACGTGACCCTGACCGTCCGACCCGGCGAACGGATCGCCATCATCGGGCCCAGCGGCGCCGGCAAGAGCACCCTGTTCGGTCTGCTGCTCGGCTTCGTGACCCCGACCAGCGGCCGGATCACCGTCGACGGCGTCGACCTCGCCACCGCAGACCCGGACGCCTGGCGTCGGCAGCTCGCCTGGGTGCCGCAGCGCGCCCACCTCTTCGCCACCTCGCTGGCCGACAACATCCGGCTCGGCGCACCGGACACCCCGCCCGAGGCGCTCGCCGCCGCGGTGCGCGCCGCGGCCCTGGACGACGTGGTGGCCGGCCTGCCCGAGGGGCTGGACACGCTGCTCGGCGAGCGCGGGCACGGCCTGTCCAGCGGCCAGCGGCAGCGGGTCGCACTGGCCCGGGCGTTCCTGCGCGACGCCCCGGTGGTGCTGCTCGACGAGCCCACGGCGCGGCTGGACACGGCCGCCGAGGCGGTGGTGCTGGACGCCACCCGCCGGCTGGTCGCCGGACGGACGGCGCTGCTGGTGGCGCACCGGCCAGCGCTGCTGACCGACGCCGACCGGGTCCTGCGCATCGAGGACGGCCGGGTCACCGAGCTGACGCCCGAACCGATCGGAAAGGCGGCCCGATGAGCACGGAACACGGGCCGGAGGTCGCGGCTGGGGTGACATCGGCCGGGCGGGCCGGCGCCGAGCGCGCAGTGCTGCGGCTGGCCCACCCGTACCTGGGTCGACTGGCCGGCGCCGGGCTGCTCGCCGCCGCCACCGAGTTCGCCGGGATCGCCCTGATGGCCACCGCGACGTGGCTGCTGATGAGCGCCGCCGGGCGGCCTCCGCTGGACCGGCTCACCGTGGCGATCGTCGCGGTCCGGGCGCTGGCGATCAGCCGGGGCGTGTTCCGCTACACCGAACGGCTCGCCGGGCACGACGCGGTCCTTCGCATGATCACCGACGTGCGGGCCCGGGTCTTCGCCACCCTCACGGCCCGCCGCGACACTCGACACCGCTCGGGGGACGTCCTGAGCCGGCTGGTGTCCGACGTCGAGGCGGTCCAGGATCTGCTGTTGCGGGTGCTGGTGCCCGGCTCGGCGGCGGCCCTGGTCGGGGTGCTGGCGGTGGCCGGGGCGGCGCTGATCTCGCCGCCGGCCGCCGGTGTGCTCGCGCTCGGGCTGGTGGTCGCCGGTGTGGCGCTGCCGGCGCTGGCCACCGCGGTCACCCGGCGCAGCGCGGCCGAGGTGGCACCGCTGCGCGGCGCGCTGGCCACCGACGCCGTCGACCTCACCCACGGCGCCGCCGACCTGGCCGCGTTCGGGGCGACCGACGCCGCGCTGCGCGCCGCCGAGCAGCGGGCCGGCCGGCTCGCCCGCCTGGAACGCCGGCTGGCCGCCACCGGCTTCGCGGTGGACGCCGCAGGGGTGTTGACCGCCGGACTGACCGCCGCCGCGGTGGTGCTGGTCGCGCTGGCCTCCGACGTGCCGGGCGTCCTGGTCGGGGTGTTGGCCGTCGGCACCCTGGCCGCCGTGGAGGTGGCGCTGGCCCTGGTCTCGGCTGCCCGGCAGTGGACCCAGCTGCGGCCCGGCCTGGCCCGGGTGGCCGCCCTCCTCGACGTCGACACGCCCAGTGCCCCGCCCGCTCCCCGAGTGACCGACCGGGCCGACCCGCAGGACCTGCGCTTCGACGAGGTGAGCGTGCGGTACCGCACCGGCGCCGCACCCGCGTTGGACCGGGTGAGCCTGGACCTGCCCGCCGGCCGGCGCATCGCGGTCGTCGGCCCGAGCGGCGCCGGCAAGAGCACCCTGGCCGCCGTGCTGACCGGGGCGGTCCGACCCACCTCCGGCCACGTCACCCTGGCCGGCCGCGACCTGGGGACGTACGCCGAGGAGGAACTGCCCCGCAGCGTCGGCGGGCTGCTCGCCGAGGCGTACGTCTTCCATGCCACGGTCCGGGAGAACCTGCTGCTCGGGCGGGCTGGCGCCGACGAGGACGAGTTGACCGCCGCGACGGCGGCCGCCGGCCTGCTGGACTGGGTACGCGCCCAGCCGGCCGGCTGGGACACCCTGGTCGGCGAGGAGGGCGGCCAACTCTCCGGCGGCCAGCGGCAACGGCTCGCGCTCGCTCGGGCCCTGCTCGCCGCGCCACCGGTGCTGGTGCTCGACGAGCCCACCGAGGGGCTGGACCCGGCCGCCGCCGACGCGGTGCTCGCCTCCGCCCTCGCGGCCACCCCCGCCGGGCACTCGGTCCTGCTGATCAGTCACCGGCTCAGCGGGCTGGCCGACCTCGACGAGATCGTCGTCCTCGACGGCGGCCGGGTGATCCAGCGCGGCCGGCACGCCGAGTTGGTCGCGACCCCCGGCTGGTACCGGGACCAGTGGCTTCTCCAGGAAGCCGCCGAGCGCGGGTACCTGGCCCTGGCTCCCTGACCCGCTTCGGGGACGGACCAGGGTTCTCCCCGACGTGAGGGCGCTCGCGTCCGTGGCAGGGTGGTGCCATGCGGCATGCTGAGGACTTCCTGGTCGAGGAGCACCTGCGGGCGCTGGAGTCCCGGTTGCAGGGGCCGGCGCGGCTGAAGTCCGACCTGCTCACCGAGGCGCGGCACGACCTGCTGGACGCCGTCGACGCGTACCGCGAGAGTGGTGTGCCGCCCACGGAGGCGCAGCTGCGGGCGGTGGCCGAGTTCGGCTCACCGGCGCAGTTGCTGCCCTCCTGGCAGGCCGAGCTGGCGGTGGCCGCCCTGCGCGGCCTGTCCCTGCGGATGCTGGCCGTGGCCGGGGTTCTGGTGGCCGCCGGCGACTTGACGTGGCGCGGGTCGAGCTGGAGTGCGGGTCCGCAGCCGCCGGCGCTCTACCGGCTGCTGTCCGCCTCGGTCGACTGGATCTGGCTCGGCGCGCTGCTGCTGGCCGTGACCGGCCTGCTGGTGGTCTGGGCGAGCGCCCGGTCGTCGCGACCGGGCCTGGCGGCGGCGCAGCGCGCGGTGGGCGCCGCCCTGACCGGCACGCTGGTCCTCGGCATCGTGGCCGGCGGGTCTCTCTTCGTCTGGTCGATCGATCTGTGGGACGCGGCGCTGACGTGGCCGCCGATGATCGTCGGCATGGTGATGGTGGGTGCGGCGCACTTCTCCCTGACCCGGGCCGCGCGCGGCTGGCTGCGGGCCGCCGCTTCCCGCTGAGCGGGCGTCCAGCGCTCAGGCGGGGGTGCCGGGCGGGCTGCCGGGGTCGAGGAACCGGCCGACCGTCGCGCGGAACTCCTGCCATCCGGCGCGCTCGCCCGCCAACGCGCGGCGGCCGGAGTCGGTGAGCTGGTAGGTCCGCCGCTCCCGACCGTTGACCGTGCTCCAGGTGCTCGCCACGTGACCGGCGCGCTCCAGCCGGCGCAGCGCCGGATAGATCGTGCCGGTGGGCAGGTCGAGATTGCCGTCACTGCGCGCCCGCAGGGACTCGATGATGGCGTACCCGTGCAGCGCGCCCTGTTCGAGAACGGCGAGCAGAAGGGCGTCGAGGTGGCCGTGCAGCGCCTGGGCCTTCATGCGTAGTTACGCTACTTGTCGAACGGCCCGATCGCCACCGTCGCGCCCGCGCAGGCCCGAGACGTTTCTCGGCCGGCCACCGGGGTGCGGGCTCCGGGCTTCCCGAGCCGCCGACTAGGGTATGTGCCCAGAGTCACTCGCCGGCCGGAGACGCCGGCGAGTGGGCAACCCGAAGCACACGGAGGTCAGCGTGGCCCGCCAGTCGCCCCAACGGCCCGACGCCGACGAGCCCGAGCTCGACGACACCACCGGCCCGGCCGAGCCAGACGAGGCCGACGAGGCCGACGACACCACCCGCGCGTCGGCCGACCGGTCGCTCTGGGACGAGCTGCGGATCGACCCGGTGGAGATCGCCCTGCCCGCCGGCACCGGCTTCACGCTGCGGGCGTACCGGCCGGCCGGGTCACTGACCCCGACCGACGTGACCGAGCGCGACCAGGACGACCCGTTCCTCGCCCGCCGGCAGGTGATCGAGGAGGAGGACGACGAGAGCGTCGTCATCCTCGACGAGGAGCTGGCCGAGGAGTTCGCCGACAGCGACGAGGACGAGCCGTCCCGCCGTCGCCGCGACAGCGCCACGGACGCCGACGCGACCGCGGACGACGACGAGGCCGAAGCCGAGGACGTCGCCGACGAGGCGGACGACGAGGAGGTGCCGGTCTTCCTCAGCCACCGGGGCAAGCTGCTGCTGTTCAAGACCCCCGAATCGCTTGTCAGTTTCATCCGCTCCGGCGCACCCAACGATCTGTCCCAACTGGACAGCTGGAATGAATTGGCCGAACGGGTGGAGCCGGCCGACATCGCGCCGCTCGACGAGGACACCTACGAACTCGACCTCGTCGTGGAGAACCTGCGCGGCGGTCACGACAGCTGGGATTCGACCCTGCTGATCGAGGCCGGCGAGGTCGCCCGCGACCTGTCGTACGCGTTGCGCCTGCCTGCGGTTCTGGACATGCTCTCCGCCGGCTCCAGCCTCGACGACCTGGACGAGGCGCTGCGGGCCACGGCCAACGGCGGGATCGGCGCCTTCATGGGCCGGCGACGGTTGAAGAAGATCGGGGCACAGACCGCGAGTTTGGGTTGGCGCACCATTGTCGGCAAGATCTCTGCGGTGGTGGACTGGCGCGACTGACCCGTACCGGGGAGCATCAGTTGCTGGCAGTAGGAAGACCTGTCCCGGGAGGAGGACGACGCCGTGGCGCTCGTGCGCGTGTACTGCGGTCTGGCCTCGGCGGATCCGGCTGACCGACCGGCCTCGGCCGGTTCGACGCTGACGTCCGCTGTGGTCGACGACGCAGGCCGTCTGCTGCATGTCAGCGAGATCGGCGACGACGCGGCTGGCTACGCCCAGCTCGTCGCCCTGCTCGTGGAGCGGTCGGGCGGACCGAGCGGTGCGGCCATCGCCGCCGACAGCGACGACCACACGGTCACCTCGCTGTTGAGCGCGGCGGGTCGTCCCCTGGCGATCGCCGACGACGACTCGGTGGACGACTTCGCCGAGCGGTTCGCCGACGACGACTCGCTTGAGGAGATGCAGTCGCCGCCGGCCGAGCGCCGGGCCGTCGGTCTGGCCCGCGCGTTGCAGGCCGGCGCGCTCTCCGCCGTCACACTGCCGGCTCCCCGGGACCTCGCCGGCTACAAGCAGGTGCTCGCCGCGCACGCCGCCCTGGCCAGCGGCCGGCACTCCGCCGCCGTGGCGCTGCGCGAGGTGCTGCGGGAGCTCTACCCGGCGGCGCTGCGCGCCTATCCGGATCCGGCCGAGCCGGTGTCGCTGGCCGTGCTGGACGCGCTGCCCGAGCCGGGCATGCTCGGCGGCACCATCGCCCGTGGCCGCGAGGTGTCCGTCGCCGCGGACGCCATCGCCGCGCATCTCGCGGCGGACGGGGTCGCCGACGCCGAAGAGATCAACGAGGCGGTCACCGCGCTGCGGGTCGCCATCTCGGAGACGCCGCGCCGCGCCGCCGTCAACCGGGCGCTCACCTCTGCCGTGGCCGAGACCGTCCGGCAGGCCGTCGCCTCCGTACGGGCCTGCGACGCCGGCTGCGAGGCCCTCGTCAGCGCGCTCAGCGCCCGGGTCAGCACGCCCGCCCCGGCCCCCGGCCGACGGGCCGCCGCCCGTCGTGGCGAGTCGGTCGGCGAGCTGACCGGCCTCGCCGGCACCGGCGCCGGCCTGCGCTCCGTCCGACCGAACCCGATCGCCGCCGAGCCCACACCCGTCACCGGCCGACGCAGCCGACCCGAGCCGGCACCGGGCAGCGCCCCGCTGGCGTCGCCGCGCCCGCTCGGGCCGCCGCCGGTCGCCCCCGCTCCGGTCACCCCTCCGCCGATCGCACCCGCGCCGATCGCCCCGGCCGCGGTCGCCGGCCCGCCGGTGTCCGCGCCTCCCGGGCGTGCCGAGCCCATCCCGAGCCGAATCGACGGCCCGACCAACCGGCCGGTCTCGTCGCCGCCGCCCCCGCCGCCGGGGATCACTCCCATCGCGCCGGCTCAGCGGGGCACCGTGCCGCCGGCCGAGGCGGGCGAGCCGTTCCGGCCGACCCTCACCACCGCCGCGATCAACCACGCGCGGGCCGAGCGGCAGCGCACGGTCATTCCGCCCCGCCCGAAGACCAACGGCGAGCGGCAGAGTCACGTGCAGCGGCCGGTCGAGGAGCCGCCCACCGGCGGGTTCAGCGCCACCGACCTCAGCATCCCGGTGCCCGCTCCCCGGCCGGGTCAGGAGTCGGCACCCCCGGGTTCCCGGGCGAACTGGCCCCTGGTCAACAACCCGGAGGACCCGGCCGACAGCTCGCCGAACAACCCCGTCGCCTACTCGTACGGCGGCAACCGCGTCGACGCCCCGACCGATCCGGGCCGGGCCGACGGTCGGGTCACGCCGCCCTGGCTGGCCGACGACCTGCCCCAGGAGCCACCCATGCTGCGGCTGGTCGAGCCGCCGCCGCTGGCGGACCGGGCACTGCGGGAAGGGCTCAACCCTCCCCCCGGTGATCCCCGCCTGGAGACGCCGCCGCTGCGGCTGGTCGACCGGGAGCAGGCCGCCCGCAACAACCGTCAGGCGCCCCGCGTCGAGCGGGCCGCCGAGCACCGGCCGCCTCCCCCGGTCGAGCACCGACCCCCGCCGGTCGAGCACCGGCCGCCGCCGGTGGCCGACGAGGGCGACGGTGATCTGCTGATCTTCGCGCAGGCCAAGTCGGCGTGGTTCGTCGGGCACACCGAGGAGGAGTCCGACCTGGACTGGTCGACCACGGCCGACACCGGGTGGCAGGCCGCCGAGCAGGCAGCCCGCCCCGCGGTGGGCGCCGAGACCAACGCCGGGCTGCCGAAGCGCGTCCCGCAGGCCAATCTGGTCCCGGGTTCCCCGCTGCGCGAGGAGCGCCCACTGCGGATAGTGCGCGACGCGGCGAGCCTCGCGGAGAACACCACCGGCTACTTCCGCGGCTGGCGTCGCGGGCAGGAGATCGGCGGGTTCGCGGTGGGCGGCCGACCGGGCCGGGAGGCCGCCGGCGGCTGGGACTTCAGCCGCGACCACGGGGACCGCGACGACGACCGGGAGTACGAGTACCGCTCCGCCGGCTACCAGTCCTGAGCGACTCTCTCCCGTACGCGTTCCTTCCGCCCTCAGCCGTACACCGGCTGGGGGCGGAAGTGCGTTCAGGGGCCAACCAGACCGGCCCGCGCACACGCGGGTAGGGCGGCCCGAACGACCGCGCGCCAACGCAAGAGATCCTGGAAGGAACCCGCCCCGAAGGGCCGGACACCTTCCAAGATCTCTTGGGCGGAGCCGTACCCGACCCGGGCAGCATTCAGCGCCCGGTGGTGGCCAGGGCCACCACCGGGCGCGAGAGCGTCCCGATCAGGCCGGGGCGACGGCGCGCGTACGGCGCATGGTGAGCACGTACTCGACCAGCGAGATCAGCACGTGCTTCGTCGACTCCCGGTTACGGGCGTCGCAGGCCACGACCGGCACGTCGCTCGAGATCGCCAAGGCGTCCCGGACGTCCTGCGGGTCGTGGTACTGCATCCCGTCGAAGCAGTTGATGGCCACCAGGTACGGCAGCCGCCGGTGCTCGAAGAAGTCGATCGCCGCGAAGCAGTCGGCCAGCCGGCGGGTGTCCACCAGCACGACCGCGCCGATCGCGCCCCGCACCAGTTCGTCCCACATGAACCAGAATCGGGTCTGACCCGGCGTACCGAACAGGTACAGGATCAGGTCACGGTCGATCGAGATCCGGCCGAAGTCCATGGCCACCGTGGTCGTCGTCTTGCCCGGCACCTGCCGGGTGTCGTCGACGCCCACGCCAGCGGAGGTCATGATGGCCTCGGTGGTCAGCGGCGTGATCTCCGAGACCGAGCCGACCAGCGTCGTCTTACCGACGCCGAATCCACCGGCGATAACGATCTTCGCCGACGTCACGCGCCCACTCGGGTTCGGTGGGCGGTGCGACATGTCAGAGCCTGCGAAGTCCACTCAGCACCCTCTCCAGCAGTTCAGTGCCCACCGCGTCGTCGGAGTCGTCCAGGATGGTCGGCTCGTGGACCGCGACCAGGCCGTCCGTCGCCATGTCGGCGATGAGCACCCGGGCCACACCGAGCGGGAGCTGCATCCGCGCCGCGATCTCGGCGAGCGATTGCACGCGTCCGTCACACAGCGCGGCGATGTACTGGTGTTCGCGGCCCTGGCCGCCGTTGCCATTGGCAGCGGCCCGACCGCGCACCGTCGTCTCGACGAGCGCCTCCAGCGCGATGTCGAGCCGGGGACGGGTTCGACCACGGGTCACGGCGTATGGACGGACCAACGCTCCGGTCGGTTCGTCACGATCGGCCATGTCGCCGCTCACCTCCTTCGCACCCCGTACCGGCTCCCACCGGTGGAACTCGTCGTTCTTGTCGTTTTAGTTGCGCCGACCACACGATCGGCGAGGCGTCAGCCCAGCATGCCCGCGGCCGCACGCGGCTGCGGGGTCAGGGCGTCGCCCACCCGGTCGACCAGTAGTGCCATCTCGTAGCCGACCTGCCCGACGTCGGAGCTGCGGGCCGCCAGCACGGCGAAGGACGAACCATCCGAGATGGACATCAGGAACAGGAAGCCATTGTCCATCTCCACGACGGTCTGGAGCACCGCGCCTCCCTCGAAGCAGCGGGCTGCCCCCTGGGTGAGGCTGACCAGACCGGACGCGATCGCGGCGAGCTGGTCTGCCCGGTCCCGCGGCAGGTCCCGTGACGACGCGAGGAGCAGGCCGTCCGCCGAGACGGCGACCGCATGTGCGACACCGGGCACCCGGTCGGCGAAGTTGGCCAGCAGCCAACCAAGATCCTGCGTAGTTGTCATCCTTCTTGCTCCTTCTGCCCGCTCCCGGCCGCTGGGCCTGAGCCAGACTGCGAGGATTGCTGCCCTCCCGGAGTCGCCTCCGGGCTGGTCGGGTTGTCCGAGGTGCTACGCCCTCGCTGCACGCCCCGGTGGTAGGCGGAGAGCAGGCCACGGACCGCCTCCGGGGAACGTCGCTGGACCGAGGTGGTGGGCTTCTCCACCGCGCCCGGCACCAGCTGCGCCATCGGCTTGCGCTTCGGCAGACCGGTCGTGGTGGTCTCGTTGACCGGCGCCGCCGTGGCCGCTGCCGAGGCGGCACGCCAGCCGTCGTCGGCGGCGGTCTGCCAGCCGTTGGTCTGCGATTGGGGCCGGCGGTTCGGCAGGCTCTCGGCGAGGCCGGGGCGTGCGCCCGCGTTCGCTGTCGACCCGTTGTCCTGCGGCGCTCCTCCGGCCGTCGGAGTGTCTGCCATCGGCGTGTTACCTGTCGTCCCGGGTGATGTCTTGTGGACTGCCCGACCGGTGGCCTCGACCGCCGCGAACTGCTGGGTGGCGTCACCGCCACCGCCGTTCGCCGCCGGCTTGTCGCCGGCCGCGGCCTCCTCCGGACCCGGACGGCGGGTACGGAACCAGGCGGACTCGAGCTCCCGGAAGATCGGCAGCTCCATGGTCTCGTCCGCGTACCGCTGGCGGTTCTGGGCCTGCGGCTGCTGCGGTGCCGGGCGGGTCTGCGCCGGCGGACGCGACGCCTGGGCCTGCTGAGCCTGGGCCTGCGGGGCCGGAGCCTGCTGAGCCGGAGCCTGCGGGGCGCGGACCTGCTGAGCCTGGGGCGCCGGAGCCGGCGGCTGGGCCGCGGTGCTCGGCTGGTCGCCGGGGCGCGGCACCCGGGGCAGCTCCGTCGTCATGTCCAGGGCGGCGGCGAGCCGCTCGGGCACCGGCGGGGTCTGCGTGTCCCGCTCGCCGCCGGGCACCGGCGGCCAGGCCGGCGGCGCCGGGGCGCTGGGCGCCGGAGCGGGCGGGGCGGACCGGGGCGTGAAGCCGCTGAACGACTGGCCGGAGGCCGGGGGCGCCGAGTACGGCTGACCGGACGCCGGGGAGGCCGAGACCGGCGACGCGGACACCGGCGGACCGGCGTACGGCTGGCCGGAGGCCGGAGCGGCGGACACCGGCGGGCTGCCGTACGGCGCACCCGAGTAGGGCTGACCGGAGTACGGCTGACCGGAGTACGGCTGACCGGACGCCGGCGAGGCGGAGACCGGCGCACCGGAGTAGGGCTGCGCGGAGACCGGCGGCGCGGAGTACGGGTGCACCTCCGGGCTGCTGGGCAACTGCCGGGGAATGGCCGGCTGCTGGCCGGTGGTCGTCGGCTCGTCGCCGGCCCGCCGCTGCGGCAGCGGGTCGATGGGCTGGCCGTTGGCCGTCCGGGGCGCGAACCCGTCGCCGCCGTTGACCCCGTTGCTCGCGCTCGCGCCGGTCAGGTCCGACCAGGCGGGCATCGAACGATACGCACCGGTGTTGGCGGGCGTGCCGGCGCCGTTGCGCGAGGCCGGGTCGAACGGCCGGCCGCCCAGCGTGACCTGGTTGCCGGACTCGCCGGGGCGGGGTCCGTTGCCCAGCGCGGGCAGCGCGCCGAGGACCGGCGCGGGCCCACCGTGCTGCGGGCCGGCCGCGGGCAGGGCCGGCGGCTGCTGCACCCGGCCGGCGAGCGCGCGGGGCACCAGCACCGAGGTGGGCAGGGTCACGTCGGCGACCGTGCCGCGGTCGGCGCCGGGGCGCAGCTCGACGCGGACGCCGTGCCGCGACGCCAGGCGGGCGACCACGACCAGGCCCATCATCCGGGAGACAGCCACGTCCACCTGCGGCGGCGTCGCGAGCTTGTCGTTGAGCTCGTGCAGCTGCTCGCGGCTGATGCCGATGCCGCGGTCCTCCACGTACAGCGAGGCGCGGTCACCGACCCGGCGGGCCTCGACCATGACCTGCGAGTCCGGAGGGGAGAACGCGGTGGCGTTGTCGAACAGCTCGGCGATGAGGTGCACCAGATCATTGACCGCGTGCGCGGCGACCTCGATGTCGCGGTCGATGACCCCGAACTCGATCCGGGTGTAGTGCTCGACCTCGGACTGCGCCGCGCGCAGCACGTCGATGAGCGCGGCCGGCTCACGCTGCACGCGGGTGGAGTCGGCGCCCGCGAGGACGAGCAGGTTCTCGTCGTTGCGGCGCATCCGGGTGGCCAGGTGGTCGAGCTGGAACAGCTCGGCCAGCCGGTCCGGGTCCTCCTCGCCGCGCTCCAGTCGGTCGAGGTGCCCGATGAGGCGGTCGACCAGGATCTGCGAACGACGGGCCAGGTTGACGAACATGGTCGCGACGGAGGCGCGCAGGGCCGCCTGCTCGGCGGCCGTCCGGACGGCTTCCAGGTGAACGGCGTTGAACGCCTCGGTCACCTGGCCGAACTCGTCCTTGCTGCGGACCGGCAGCGGCTCGGCGATCTGGTTGGCCAGCTGCACCGGGGAGAGCTGCCCGACGACCTGCGGGTCACGGAGTCGGGCCACCGCCTGCGGCAGCCCGTACTGGGCGACGGAGAGGGCGCCCTGACGCAGCTCACGCAGCGAACGGGCCATCGAGCGGGCGACCAGGTACGCGAAGAGGATGGCCAGCAGCAGCATGCTGAGCAGCAGGCCGGTCTCCAGGAACACCTGGCGCTGGACGTCCGAGCGCAGGTTGTCGGCCTCGGCGACCACGTCCCCGTCGAGCTTCGTCTCGACGGCGCGGATCAGCTTGGCGTTGGCCGTCATGGCCGAGTCCCACTGGTCGGGGCCGAACGGGGCGCCACGCATGTCGCCGGTGGTGTTGCCGTCGATCCAGCCGGTGTAGTTCTGCGCCTCGCGGCGGTCACCGCCGGCGACCGTCTGGTCGTGGTACTTCGCCTCGTCGGGGCTCGCGACCGCCTTGAAGCTCTGCAGAGCCTGCTGCTGGCCGGTGCCGCTGGCGATGTAGTCGGTGCGCAGCGCCGGGGTCAGCCGCTGGCCGCCCTGCACGCCCAGCGCGCGGTGGACGACGACCCGGCGGACGGCGAGGAACTCCTTCTCCCGGGCGACCGCCGCGGCGGCGCGCATCCGGTCGCTCAGGTCGTTGTCGCCGGCGAGCTGGGTGGCCGAGTCACGGATGGCGAGCAGGTCGTTGATCAGACCCTCGTACGCCTGGATGGCCTCGGCGAGCTTCAGCTTGCCGTTGAACACCTGACTGCGGACGCCCGGCAGCTCCTGCAGGTTCTGGTCGATGCCGTCGAGCAGACCCTCGAGGCTGCCCGGCAGGTCCTCGACGTCGCCCCGTTGCTGCCGGTACGGGCCCGTCGCCTGGTCGACCCGGGAGTTGACCCGGTTGTAGGCCTCCTGGTACTGCGCCTTCGGCTGCGTCCCCGTGGCCTGCAGCAGCAGCACGGCGGTGGTCCGCTCGTCCTGCAGCGTGTCGACCAGGTCACCCGAATAGCTCGACAGGTTGGCCAGGTCGCCGGCTCGGTTGGCATTGTTGAGCGTGTCCAGGTGGTCGACGAGACCACTGGTGCCCACGACGACCGTGGCGATGGTCGGCACGATCATGATGAGACCGAGCTTGGACCAGATCGGCATGTCCCGGAGCCGACTGGCCGGCCGGCGCAGCCGCGACAGGAAGGAGCCCGCCGTCTTTGGCCGTTTGCTCACGTCACCGCCCTCGCGATTACAGCTTGAACGCGTTGCCCCGGGCAACGCCCAGCGACCGACCCGGCGGGTCGGACCCCCGAGATTCCATCACGCCGGTCGGCAAGAAGAAAGCCCAGGTTGTCACCGGCCGAAGGTGTGATGAGATGTTGATGCGATTTGATAGCAGTCCGTCTGGCCGGAGTAACTGAAGGTAATGGAACATCCCCACCGCGTTGTCCTGCTCGCCGGCCCCTCAGGCTCCGGAAAGTCGTACATAGCGCAGCAAACCGGGTTGCCGGTGCTGTGTTTGGACGACTTCTACAAGGACGGCGATGACCCTACGTTGCCGCGCCGAAACGGCCAGGTCGATTGGGAATCACCGCAGTCCTGGGACGCCCTGACCGCCGTCGAAACGATTGCTCGGCTCGCCCGCGAGGGCCGTGCCGATGTGCCGGTTTATGCGATCGGCGCGGATCGACGGGTGGCCACCCGGCCATTTGATGTCGACGGATCGCCACTTTTCGTGGCCGAAGGGATTTTCGCCGCCGAGATCGTCGAGGAGTGCCGCCGCCGCGGGCTGCTCGCCGGGGCGTACGCGCTGCGCCGTCCGCGCGGGGCGACCTTCCTGCGCCGGCTGGCCCGCGACCTGTCCGAGCAGCGCAAGGCGCCCCGGGTGCTGGTCCGGCGCGGGGTGGCCCTGCTGCGGGCGGAGCC